>NZ_JAGJEF010000099.1:0-13882 GCF_018100875.1 Pseudoalteromonas sp. MMG012 | reverse complement strand
CGGATACCCCCTCTTAACCAAGGACCCTAATTTGGCGCAACTCATGGTAAGTTGGCTGAACCAACAATTATAAAGAAAACATAAGCTTGGTTCATTCTACTGATATAATGAAAATAGCATGCCTTCAGTGTGACTCAACACTCAAGGCCTTCCCTAAAAAGTACATTGCTACAGGGTTCACAACATAAGACATAATAGGTACTATCAATGCAACAACAATACCTACGTGTAATAGTGGATTGTTAGGCAAATAAGGCGCTATTCAATTTGGAATAAAATACACAAGTGGCACTAATGCAATATAATTAATCAAAGCAATAAAAAACCGATTTAAATGTGTCATAGTTATAGCCCTAACCAGTAAACTTATGCCGTTGCCACTGTCACAACCACCACTTCAGTGTCATTACTTGCTTCAATACGAATATTTTCACTGCGTACCAAGCTCCCTTCACTTGCATCATAATACGCACCGCCATCCGTTAATACCGCATCACCTTTACTGACGTAAACCAATACATCGTTGTTCGAAGTGAATACTTCACCGGCTCTTAAACGCACAATGTCTATGATGGTTGAGCTATAAAAAATCTCAGTTTGTGTCTTATTTCCACCATAAATACGCGTTACTCCTTGCTGCACTGTATAATGCTTAAAACCAGCAGGCTCACCGAATTCATCCGGTAATACCCATAACTGCAATAAGCGGTTTTTGGTCATATCAGGGTTCACCTCATTATGCTCAAAACCTTCACCACCAGCA
Source organism: Pseudoalteromonas sp. MMG012 (assembly GCF_018100875.1). Taxonomy (NCBI): domain Bacteria; kingdom Pseudomonadati; phylum Pseudomonadota; class Gammaproteobacteria; order Alteromonadales; family Pseudoalteromonadaceae; genus Pseudoalteromonas; species Pseudoalteromonas sp. MMG012. The sequence goes on along the minus strand of NZ_JAGJEF010000099.1, from coordinate 13,119 downwards.
CGCTGTACCTGCGCCTCACCGGCGACTAAACTTTGTCCGTGCTCTAACGAACCCTCATGACTAATACGCCCATCCATCATAATGGTGATCACATCAATTTCTTTATGTGGGTGCATGTGCGTTTCACCCATTGGGTTAAATTGAGCATCCGCTAGGTAAACAAAATTACCAATGCCTTCGAATGTATCTGGCGCTTTTCTACCTGCAAACACGCGACTGTCAGTCACTAAACGATGCTCAGTTAAACCGGCAAAGCCACCTAATGGTAATGATTCTCTTGTTAATACTTGCATCTATTTCCCCTTCGTAAAGTCATTTTATCTGGTTGATGTGGTAATAGTACGCTGTCTAATTAGATTGATAAATGCACGTTAATTGATATGATATTCTCATAATCAACAACAATTAGATGCTGACTTATGCAATATGATTTAAATGACATGATGGTTTTTTTAGCTGTAGTAGAAGCTGGTAGTTTCACATTAGCAGCAGAACGGTTGGGGATCCCCAAAGCAAATGTCAGCAGAAAAGTATCTCGCTTAGAAAAGCAGTTAGATATTACTTTGCTGGAGCGTTCTACCCGGTCACAGCACTTAACAGAAGCAGGTAAACATTATCTTATACATTGCAAGCGCATACATGAAGAGATTGATTTAGCGAATAGCTCAGTCAGTGAACAGTTACATCGTTATAAAGGCCAGTTAAAGATTGGCACATCGGTCGCGATGGGCCAACAAGTGTTGCGCCCAGCACTTGGCAAGTTTATGCATAAATACCCTGAAATCAACGTGCAGCTCAATTTAGTCAATCGACGAGTCGATTTCATTGAAGAAGGGTTCGACGTTGTAATACGTATTGGTCACTTAGAAGATTCACTGTTAATTGCGAAAAAATTGGGCAGTGTTTCACGTAAACTATTTGCTAGCCCACGTTACCTAACACAGTACGGTAACCCCACCTCTGCTGAGCAACTCATTGAGCATCAACTGCTGATTATGAACCCCGCGAGTAACGGCACAAAGTTAAACTTGAACTCAGAAGATGGCCAGTCAATCACCTTGGCTAACAAGCCGCGTTTACTCGTTGACGATTTTGCGTTGCTTAAACAATCCATAATAGATGGCTTAGGCGTTGCTGTACTGCCTGAATATATGTGTGCAAAAGAAGTAAAGGCAGGTAGCTTAATTCAGATCCTGCCCAAGTGGGGAATGCCAAAAGTTGATGTTTATGCACTATACCCTCGTAATCGAGCAAAGTTACCGAAAGTTAGTGCTTTTTTAGCCTTTATTGAAACGCTGTATCATCAAGTACTAAATGAATAAAACCAACTAAGTCACACTAGAAACGGTAGCTCACATAGGCACCAACTCCTTGTTTGTTGGCACTGTCAGCCGTAAAGCCATTCTCTTGCGGGTTAAAGCTCGAGTATTTCAAATACACTCCAGCATCTAAGCTTCTGGAAAGTGCATAATTCATTGACACTGAGGCTTCATGTGCGGTTGACTGAGTCATATCATTTAAACTCCTGAGTGTATAGTCAGCACTCACTACTACATCCTCAAGCACTTGATGCTGCACTCCTAGGTTAAACCGATATTCATCCGCGTTTTTATCGGTATGTTGTACATTCCAAAACACATATTGCGCACCAAATAGTAAGGCAGTATCTTGAGAGTAGACATATTTACCCATAATATCAGCACCGTAGCCCAGCACATCAACATTGCCTTGCCCCAATTTTTCGTACATACCTTTTAAACCTGCGCCCAGAGTCAGTTCAAGGCCTAAGTCACTATCTCCTCGGTCTAAAAATCGATAACGAGTATGCCCTAAGCCGATTGTCCAATCATCATTTAAGCCATACCGCGCATCAAAACCAACCTCAATACCGTCTTCATCACCGTTTTTACCGTAACCCAAAGCACCAACAACTTGTAATTCACTGTCTTGTACCGTCAATGAACGAGTGACGACATTACGGTCACTCAATTCACTCGCCTGACTTGCACCGATGCATGCCAGCGCAATTAAAAGAGAAAATTTATTTAACATTGTTATGTCCTATTACTTGCTTCAATAACAACGATAATACCGATACAACCTGTAATATTCGTGTATTCAGCTGTAGGAAAGTGTTCGCGAACTGTGAGAAAGTGAAAACTGTTCCGCACAACAGCTATCAACACAACAAATCGCCCAACTTGATATATTCGATGCCAATCAACTTAACTTTGTTTTATCTACCTGCACTCAGCATAAAACCATGGCCTCTGCGGGTAGAGCCTTATTTGATGTCAGTCGCACCTTAAAAACACAACAGAATGACTCAAGTCGTCTGCAAAAATACTTGCAAAAGTTTGGTATTAAGTGGGCTGATATCTCTTAACGAGCCTGACAGATAGATAAAGCTCCCCCATTCTCCTGCCACCCAGCCTGAGTAAAGTTGACGCATCATCGTCAACTTTTCCTGTCGATCACACAGTCACACAACATACGAATTTAAAACATACTTTAACTGTCATCTAAATGTTATTTTTTTGTGATATTTATGTGATGTTTATTATTTAACATCTACCCAACTCTTAGTTTTTATTATTTCAATAAAAATAAAAACATTAAACTCAAATGGTTGGAAAAATATCATGCCTAATTCTCTTCTACATTTACTGAAATGAATAGTAATGGCTAACAACGCAAAGAATAACAATTGAATAACCTATAAATAACAATTAAGCAAATTGAGTTTTCCGATTGCACTAATCGGTTTAATTCAAAATACATTACACAACATATTCCATACTCTTTTTATGGAACCAAGTTGTGAGAAAACGCACTTCAGCAACAGCAATGAATACGACGGTCGAACAATTATTGTATTCATGTGTATTGGCAACATCACCAATCCATGCTGTGCAATTGATAAAGTCATTCACGAAACGATTACATTCGTTTTAAAACAGGAACTGGGACAATGAAAAAACAGCAAGTATTTTCTAAATCAACTATCGCAATACTCACGGGACTCGCGTTAGCGTCAGGTGTCGTCGTTGCACAATCAGATCAAATAAGTAAACCAAAAGGTGCGCTAGGGAGCGGTATTAGTAAAGACGGCCATGCTAAATCTAATCAATTTTGGTGGCCTGACCAACTCGACTTATCCGCATTGAGAGATCACGATGTGCGGTCAAACCCATTAGGTAGCGACTTTGATTATGCCAAAGCATTTAAGGGCCTTGATTTAGCCAAAGTTAAAAGTGACATAGAAAAACTGCTCACTACCTCTCAAGACTGGTGGCCAGCTGACTTTGGTAATTATGGACCCTTTTTTATTCGTATGACGTGGCACAGTGCTGGCACCTATCGTACGCTTGATGGCCGAGGTGGGGCTGGTGGTGGGCAACAACGCTTTGACCCACTAAACAGCTGGCCTGATAACGGTAATTTAGACAAAGCAAGACGCTTATTATGGCCTGTAAAACAGAAATACGGAGAAGCATTATCTTGGTCTGATTTAATGGTGTTAGCCGGTAATGTATCTTTAGAAAGCATGGGTTTTGAAACATATGGTTTTGCTGGTGGACGTGCAGATGACTGGGAACCTGACCGAGTCTATTGGGGTCCTGAAGTTGAAATGCTCGCCAGTGACCGACAACACAAAGATGGAAAACTGCAACGCCCTTTAGGTGCCACTCATATGGGCCTCATTTATGTCAACCCTGAAGGGCCAAAAGGCAAACCTGATCCATTAGGCTCAGCAAAAAATATTCGCCATGCTTTTGCGCGTATGGCCATGAATGATGAAGAAACACTTGCTCTTATTGCTGGTGGCCATACATTCGGAAAAATGCACGGTGCACACAAAGCATCTAAATGCCTTGGAAAAGCGCCTGCCGCAGCGCCGCAAGAACAACAAGGTCTTGGTTGGAAAAATACCTGTGGTAAAGGCCATTCTGAAGATACCGTGACAAGTGGCTTAGAAGGAGCTTGGACCCAGCAACCAACTCGCTGGACATCATTATATTTAAGTAATTTACTGCAATTTGAATGGCAGCAAACGCGCAGCCCAGCTGGTGCAATTCAATGGGTGCCGACAGACAAGTCTTTGCATAAAATTGTGCCTGATGCCCATATTAAAGGTAAGTTTAATCCACCCGTAATGACCACTGCCGATTTGGCATTAAAATATGATCCGGCTTATCGCAAAATTGCCGAACGATTTTTAGCTGATCCCAAAGAATATCAACTCGCATTCGCGAAAGCATGGTACAAATTAACACATAGAGATATGGGCCCTACACGCCACTTTTTAGGTAACGAGGTACCTGAAGATATTCATATCTGGCAAGATCCCATCTCAGACAGCACTAAGTCAGAATTGAGATCCAAAGACATTAAACGATTGAAAAAAAGTATCTTAAATTCAGGACTGAGCATATCTGAGCGAGTACGTGTAGCATGGGGTGCAGCCGCCAGTTACCGTGATTCAGATATGCGTGGCGGTGTTAATGGCGCTCGCATCGCCCTTGCACCACAAAAAGGGTGGGCTGCTAATAACCCAGCAGAGGTCACCAAGGTCTTAAATGTTCTGAAACAAATACAAACTTCAGCAAATAAAGGCTTTTTGAAGCGCCGCCATGTGTCATTAGCCGACTTAATCGTACTCTCTGGTGCAACAGCAATTGAAGAAGCAGCTAAAAATGCGGGTACTAATGTGTCTGTCCCCTTTACCGCTGGTCGTGGCGATGCCAGCCAAGCACAAACCGACATCAACTCTTTCAACCTCCTCACTCCACATGCAGATGGCTTTAGAAACTACTTTGATACTGAAAAAAGTCATAAATCGCCTACCGAAATGCTCATTGATAAAGCGGATCAGCTCGACTTATCAGTGCCTGAAATGACCGTTTTAGTGGGGGGGTTGCGTGTTTTAAATGCCAATTACAAAGGCGTAACGCATGGCGTCTTAACAAACAAACCTGACGTACTTTCTAATGATTTTTTCATCAATTTGCTGGATATGTCTACTCAATGGAAAAAATCATCGCAACCAGGTGTATTTGAAGGTATCAATAGAAAATCCGAACAATCCAAATGGACAGCAACGTCGGTAGATTTGATATTCGGCTCTAATTCAGAACTTCGTGCAATTTCAGAAGTATACGCATTTGATAACTCAAAAGAGCGTTTTATTAATGACTTTGTAAAGGCATGGGTCAAAGTGATGAATTTAGATAGGCAGTAAACTCAATACTTGGCGCACCATTAAAAAGCTCGCAGTGAAAACATTCACTGCGAGCTTATAGTTTAGTGCAACAGGCTTCTGTATTATTTAAAAAGTCGCATTATAACGAACACCAAACTCACTGGCGTCATTGCTTTTAATTAATAGAATGTAAGCCCCTGTGTTTAAACGCGCATCGTCATAACGCTCATCAAACACGTTGCGTCCATACAGTGAGACTGTCCAATCCGCATTCATTGGCGCATACGAAATATCAAAATTTACTGTGGTACGTGAATCAATTTGCGTCATACGACGGACGTCTGAACTTGGCTCTCCATACATGCTATCACGATAAGATATGTCTAATCGGGTTGTCACTAATGCACTATTATTCAGCTCAAACTCATATGATGGACTGATAGACGCTGTAAGCTCTGGTGTTAAAGGCGCGACAGGTTTTACGCCATTTTGCTCTTCCACATCCACATCCATAAAGCCTAAGCTTGAATGCAAGGTGAAATTATCTGTGATTAAATACGTACTTTCAAATTCAATACCACGACTTGTTTGTTCAACGACTAAGTTATTTGTATCAAAGCCCGTATCAGTTACCACACTCACTTGATACGGCAAATCATCATATTCAGTATTGAAAAAAGCCACGCTCATACTAAAGTCATTCGTTAACTGGCCTTTAAAACCGGTTTCATAGTTAATTGCACTGATATTTTCACTGGCTATAAATGCATTGTTAGCACGTACAATTGCTCCAGCTTCTGGGTTATCAAACCCGCCAGTCCCGAAGAATTGATTAATCAAGAAGTAAGGACGTGCTGGATATTGGCCAGATTGATAACCCGTTTGCACCGTTGCATACCAGTTTAAGCCATTTTCAAAGGTGTAGTTACTTGCCACTTCCCATGACACATCATCCCACTCTCTGTGGGAATAAATAGTCCCTACTGGGTCAAATACATTGGTAGAAGCAGATTTTTCATCTTCCGTATAACGTACCCCCCCCGATAAACGTAAATCATCGGAGGCATCGTAGCCTACATTTACAAACACTGCGCGGCTTGTTGTTTCTTGGTCAAGCTCTAACTTCGTTGGCCCGCCATCAAAGCTTGCCTCAGAGGCACTCTGACGATTGCTACCTTCTTCGTTAAACCAATATAATCCGGTCACAAAGTCAACATTGCCTAAGTATCCAGTAAACTGCAATTCTACCGACGTTTGATCGGCAGTACCTCGTTCTGGGTAATGATCCAAGGCAAGCTGTGTCCCATCATCATCCAAACCCGCTTTATACTCAGAAGAGCGTTTACTAAAGATAAATTTAGTACCCAAATCTTCATTGATATCATAATCGAGGGTTAACGATAGACCATTTGCATTATTAGAGACGGTTGATGTTTCAGCTGTGCCTGTTGCGTTGTCGTACGGGTCTGCTGCAACATCGGAATTACGCAGCCCGTTTTGATACAAGCGGCCATTCGGCATTTCATCTATCAATGTTGTATATGGGCGCGTGCCCCCTTCACCATCATTTGCGTCTGCGGTAAACACCACGCGTAAATCATCACTGGCATTATATTTTAATGAAAAACGGCCGTGAAACTCTTGGTTCTCGCCAACATCAAATTCTGCATTTGGTAGGTTAGTGAATTCACCAAGCCCGCCGCGGCGATTAAAACCAAGGTTGAAGTTAAAAGCGAGGTCATCATTCACTGCTTGGTTGGTGAATATGCTCCCCTTCAAACGGCCACGCGTACCAACTTCAGCACTGACCTTAGTAACCGCGTCTTGATCTGGCTGTTTGGTGATAATGTTAATTGCCCCACCAATTGAGTTACGACCATACAAAGTACCTTGTGGGCCACGCAATACTTCGATGCGCTCAATGTTTGCTAGGTTCCAGTTTTGACCAACTTGGCGACCAAGATATACCCCATCAACGTAAACACTGACACCTGGGTCTGTCGTGATCAAATGGTCCTGAAGACCAATGCCGCGAATAAAGGGGTTTGCCGATGAGTTATGGCCCGCTGAAAAACCGGTGATATTCAAGTTTGGAACAAATTTACCCACATCAGTAATATCTGAAATACCCTGTGATGCTAATTCATCACCAGAGAAAGCGCTCATAGCAATTGGTACTTCGTAAATAACCTGCGAACGCTTCGTTGCAGTTACTGTTATCGCTTCGATTTTTGATTCTTTTTTGGCTTCTACTTCTTCGGCCAAAGCGGGTGTGATAGACAAGCTAGCCAATGCAAACGCCGTTGCAGCAGCGATAGGATTTAAGTGACAAACCCCTTTAATCGACTTATTCGTGATGGTCATACTTGCTCCTCATTAGAAACGGTTAATTTTTAATCTCGTGTGTTTTGGTTTCTCGCAAAGGCGCGCCAACCAAAGCGAAAGCAGCGATACATACATGATCATTTTTATAAAACACACGCGCACGAAAACGCCATCTACTAATGAGATTGCAATAATAAACGTGAGAAAATAAATACGAAAAATATAGCAAAAATCTGCTATTCGGTTGGGCGGACATTATACCCTTCCTTGCCTAATAAAAGCAATGGATTTTTTATAAAAGTAGCGCAAAATCACATTAACTTGAATAGAAAAACCAACTTTTATCCATTCAGTGAAATTATAAATCATATTTATTGGCTGTTCGATGGTAAGTATTTAACTGACTTTTTATAAGTGTAAGCGAAAGCACTGCTATGATGTGCATTTAGCATGGAACAAAGAAGATCATATTTCTCTAATATAATCTCTTCAATCTAGCAACTGCCAAAACACAATTTAAGGAAAGGAGAACTGCCACATCATCATTGAATATTTATGTATTAAGCCAAATAAAATGTTAAATAAAAGTAAAGCCAACTTAATAAAAAGCCAGCTTTTTTCAATAAAATTAATTTACTTTAAGAAACTGAATTGTCCTATATTAGCAACTAGAAACACCTTCACGACATGGATCACTTTGAGGGTTCACCCAAATCGTTTTTGTTTGTGAATCTGTATAACCGCTATTATCCGTCACTTCATATTTAACAGTGAAGCGTGTTGCAGTACGTACTTTAATTGGACTGATTGACGAACCTTTATATGCACCATTCAACCAAAATTTTTCAGAAACAATGCTACCATCACGGTCACTACCACTTCCAGAAACTCGCAACGCAGCTTCATATGCAGTGCCATCATGTAGAGCTCTCAATGTCAAGTTTGCTTTAGGTGTATAATCACATTGTGTACTTGTTACGGTTTGTTTTCCATAATAACGCAACGATGTAGTACAACTTTGTCCATGACTGTGTAACCTAATAAAGCTAGTCGTTGATGGTGTAACATATTGTCGGATATCTGTGCCTGACTGAGTTGTACAGCTAGCGACATAACCGCCATACACACTAACGTAATGGGTCTCACTACGACAATTAACAGGGTCATCACCCGCATATGCTAGACTGCTTAGAACTGTAGAACCAATCAAAAATATTGCTTTTTTCATTTTTTAACACCCTTGTAAGTATTTAATATTAATGCACTCCTTGCGCTCAAGATGTTTAATCACCGTTATTAGCTAATCCATATTTAATTCATACATACCAAGACTTGTATAGGTAATCAGCATACGTAAATACCCATATGATATTACATAAAGAAATATTTTAATGCCCAAAATACCAACTGGCTCAACAAAAGTACATGCACAGAGTGATGATAAAAATATACACACATAACATGACCAAAATTAAGACCAGACTTTAGAAATAGCTCAGTTCAAATATACACATGGAGAAAACATCATTAATAGAAATAAAAATGACCTCTCATGTACTATTCAAGATATTAAATATATAAAAATTCAAATCAACTAAAATTGTGTTTTTATAAACAACCAAAGGCAACGAGGCAAACATTAACAATCAAATAAAATTAAATCAAGCAATTTTTAATTGCATCTATTTAATTCACATAAACAACAGCACCAAACTACTCCATTCAAATATTGTACAGGTATAGAAAAGTTAAATTTCAAATATAAAAACATCTCACTCGTGAGTTAAAAATGAAATACCCAGCACCCTAGATTAATTAACCGTCCTATTTTTAATAGGTAAAAAATACGTTCCATAAACTTACCATCAACAAAGACAACATATAAAAGCCACGATACAAAAACAAGTAAATAATAAACGCTATTCTAGGGAGTACTTCAATTAACAATTGCAATAATATAAATTATTACCTATCGTGTAACACTGTTACTAATGGCGTTTCTAACATACTTCTCACTACAAATACGCCCCTATGTAACACACCTTTCTCACCAGACTAAAACACAAGCAATTAATAAAAAACAAAAAACCACACTTTTGTAACGCCTATCATCTATGGCTTAAAAGAAGACGGCACTTGTCGAGGCACTTCTTCAACAAATAGTGGCATACTTTTACTATATCTATGCCTGCTCCTCACGTGATGTAACACTATCACTTATTATCAAAGCATGAAAAATAACAACCAATCGCTTTTCAATGCAACAAACATGTAAACACATATCGACATCGGTGACATACCATATAAAGAACAACAACGTAGATATCATTAGATATTTAAGACACTATAAAATAGCCCTTATCACGCATTATTTTAGCACGGCTTAAAACGGACAATCACCATGTTACTTTCTACTCGCTTAGTTTCTTCCAGCTCACTCGTGTAATACGCGTGTAATAGATTTCAACAGCACAGTTTATGAAAATAGCGTCAATTACAGAATTAATCACAAGTATATACTATGAATACGATTGGCATCATTGGTGGTACAGGTCCAAGCGCCACCGCACAATTTTATCTCGATTTACAAAGGCACTTTACGGGTACCAAGTCTCGCCCTAACATTTTAATCAATAGTATCGCAGTGCCTCATGTATTGGAGCACGGTATACTACTTAACGGTGCCAGTGTTGACCCCTACAAAGACATACTCGTGAATGCAGCTATCAACCTCGAAAAAAGCGGTGCAACTTTTTTGGTGCTGCCTTGTAATACGCTTTCTTACTTTATCGACGATATAAAACGTGCCGTAAATATACCAGTGCTCAACATCATTAATTTGGCGATAAAAGCACTGGCACATAGCCAAATCACCAAAGTAGGATTACTCGCAACATCACAAACCCTAAATTATGGCCTATATACAAAAGCTGCCCGTTCTTATGATATTGAGCTTATACTTCCAAATTCGAGTCACCAGCACTATCTGGATAAGTTGATTCTTTCCCAAGTCAGTTATGCGCCCACTTTAACAACGACACATACACCGGAATTACTTATTGAAATTACCAAAGATCTTGCACAACACGGCGCACAAAATATTGTTTTAGGCTGTACTGATTTACCTCGACCGGCTAATTTGCCACTCATTGATCCTCTGTTATTACTGACTCAGGAAAGTATTAAACTCCTTTCGAAACAATCTTTAAGAATATAACAAACAAGACTTAGGCAAACGCTGCTCAGTAATCGGTGCACTATTTTTTTGCCCAGGTGCACCAAAGCCAAAAACCCGCACTCTATGGATAAAACTTCTAGTCTCACCAGTGATGTCAGTGACAATCACTCATAATGCCAGATGATTTTTACAGTAATGTTTTACAACATTAAATACGGACTACCTTCTCTCTTTTTAGTCATTATTTACATTTTGCACCGTGTATTGTTCAATCAAGCTATCCATATTTTCAGCTGCATCAGAAATACGCAGAGCCGCTAATGCTATTTGTTCTGCGCCGGTCACATTCTCTGCCGACTTGTTAAATATGACTGCAATATGCTCACCCACATCACCAATCGCTTCACTTTGCTGCTGAGTACTGATTGATACTGATTCCGTTACTTTTTCAACCTGTTGTGCCTGAGTCACTATTTTATTCAACGCACTCTTAATCTCTTCGGCACGCTCTGCCGCTTCAATCGCATTTTCTTTTCCTTTAATAATGACCTCTGATGCCTCTTCTGAGCTTGCTTGCAACTCTGAAACCAACGACGATATTTCTTCTGTTGATTTTTGTGTTCGACTCGCCAAGCTTCTTACTTCATCTGCAACAACCGCAAATCCTCGACCTTGTTCTCCAGCTCTAGCAGCCTCTATCGCGGCATTCAATGCTAACAAATTTGTTTGTTCCGCAATACTGCGGATCATTTCAACCATACTTGAAATACTGCCAACACGCTCATTTAACGCATCAACTGCAACTGCTGATTTGGCCATATCATCTGATGCATGCTGAATCACAATAACAGCGTCACTCACTATTCTTTGACCATGAATCGACTCATTTGCTACAACTCGGGCAGCGGCTGAATTCTCATTCATTGAATGTGCAATCATTTGAATACTACTGCTCATTTGCTCAGATGCCGCAGCTATGGTTTTTATACCATTTTGCTGCTCAACTAAATTATCTTGGCTTTGTGCTATCGCTGTCGATGTTGCCTGTGTCGCGCTTGCAATCTCTGTTGCCACTTGTCCAAACTCCATCAAGTCACTACCAAACTGCATCGTTAATTGGTTAATATTTTCAGCCGACTTCCCCAATTCATCAAAGCTGGTAACTTCTATTTCGTGTGCTAAGTCTTTTTTATAAATCGCGATTTCAATACCACTGGCTATCTTCTGTGATTGACTAAACCGCATCCGAATCGCCATAAATAACGCAAAGGTGATCAGTAAACCTAAAACAAAAACTATTATTTCAACGACTAACACAAAAACCGTTGCTTCATATATCTCTTTTGCAGTCTCATCAACTAACGTCAACGCGCGCTCCTCTGCTTCTTTCAACACATTAATGCGTGTCGTTGCGGCCCTAAACCACTGCTCAGGGTCAACGCCAAAGTTACTTTCTTTACTTTCAATTTTTAGTCGATACGCATTCACTGCCGTATTGCCACTTGAAGACAGTGCTTGTTCAAATACGTCTTTCATCATCTCTGGTGAGGCTTCAAGCGCTTCATGTAGATATACTTCCTGCTTGGTGCGTAATTGTATATATTTTGCTTTTAATGTATAACTGAGTTTGTCACTGCTAAATACATTGGCTAAAACTGCCCGTTCAATACCAGCAGATTCTTTCGCACTAGAAAAGTTATAGATAGAAAAAAGTTCAGCTGCGATAATATGCTCATTGCTTAAACGCGATGCAGTGATCACGATATGCAAACCTTTCTCATTAATGCCGGTATAATATTTCAACATTTCGGAGATCGGCATTGCTTGTGCATCGACTTTGTCTCTTACCCGATCGAGTTTTTCAAAATGTCGTAAAAACTCACGCAACTCTCTTTGCATCGTTGCAGACAACTGCCACTTAACTTGTTTTGCGCGCAATTCTTTAATAACACGATCTGTAGCTGCTCTTTGTTGAGATAAATTAGCCTTAAACTTACGCCCTTTCGAGGCAATAAGCCCCGCTGATGCGCCCCGTTCTTTTTGACTTTCATGCACCACGCCTAATATTGCATGACTCAAAAATGCATTATATTCTGCCTCATATGCATCATTCATTCGCTTCAATGACATTGAAACATCATAAAAGACAACAGCAGCCAGCAGAATACAAGGTAATAAAGCAACAAAGGTTAAATGACTAGAAATATACTTAGATATCGCTCGGAGCATGACACATCCCAATAAAGTATTCGCAGCTATGACTACGATTTAACCTATAGGATAGATCACTATTTCATATTGAGACACTAAATAAGCGAATAACCTTATCAATCACACGGCGACTGACAATACAGGTGCCATTATCTAATCGCGAGAATGAATCCCAAATTAACAATGAGTTATAGTATGCAAG
>NZ_JAGJEF010000098.1:0-14083 GCF_018100875.1 Pseudoalteromonas sp. MMG012 | reverse complement strand
AATTATGGGCTATGAAAATATACGACAAATAAATCGATATTTATTTTTTAGTGCTTATAAATCAATGGCTTATGACCGATACTAGACGGTATCGGACATTTTTATGCTTATGATGAGGTGTTAAGTACCACTGAACTTTAAGAACTCAATTAACTTACTTATTGCCGTTGTGAACCCTCTTAGAAAAATCTCACAATTGTTTTTGCAACGAGCTTTTATCCAAAGCGGCTAAAAATTTTACGCTAACAATCGAATTATCAAAAGAAACTATAGAACTAGAAGATATATTGAGTTCAGATGACGCTCAAGCTCTCCTAACTTTCTCTAGATTGTCAAATAAGTCGACCGGTTAGGTGGTTTGAATTAATAAAGTTAACAGCTGGAACCAACCATAAAATCTTTACACGCTATCGTCCCGCTACCACATAAAACTTAGTAGTACTTTATAAAATAGTTTTTATTTAGTGACAAACCGACGTTACAAAGTTATGGCTGAAAGCCAAAAATCGTTGTTTGTCACGGTCTTATTGGTCCCTATAAACCCATGCAAACGCACTTGTGGTCTGGATTGGAATGAAAGTGTATATGGGTGATCCACGATGCTCTTAACTTCACCATTATCCATCTTGTAGTATTTTACGATACCATTGGTGTCTATATAATAGATGCCATGAAGGTCGACATCCCAGTTTCGATCTAACATCATTTGTTTCGGAGTCGGTATTTTTTTAGGTTTATTATTAAAGTCCCACTGCCACAGCGTGCGCGTAACAGCGTCGATATACAGTAAGGATTCTTTATCCGGTAAAAGTCGGCCTTGATAGACGTTTATAGCTGGATAATACGAGTGTGCTGAGGTCGCACTATTGTAACTGGCTAAACGCCAGTGGAGGTGGTGTCTTTGAGCGTAAAGCACCCTATTATGTTTGTTCCAGCCTATAACATGTACTGGATCTGAACTTAACCATGTAACATGTAAATTATCGAGCTCAACATGATAGATTGCTATGCCATATTTGCTACCCTGTTTAATAGTCGCAGCAATGCGTTGGTTGTCTGTTGACCACACTAGATCATAAATATCATCGAATTTAGAGTTGTTAATACTGCTTAAGTGATTGTTACCTCTAATCCATAGTGTTTTGTAACCTTTACGCGTTGAAACAAAGCCCATTTTTTTTGCATCTGGACTAATCGAAAGTTCGCTATCATTACTGTTTGAAGCTGTGAGTGGTAATGCTTTTTTTGGCTGGGTTAAATCTAGAGCGACGCCTTTTAAGTTAGTCTGCTGTAAAGAGAATAAAAGAGTACCGGTATTACTACTAACTTGTAAGTTTGATAGTTACTCAATTGAGTTTCGTTCCCGTCGAGGTCCACCGTAAATAGCGCGTGGTCAGATGAAGCTTTAGAACGGATATAAGCAATTTTTAACCTTGAAGGTGAAAATATCGGGTACTTATCAGTCAATCCCCGCGGTGGTGTTGAAAGTGGCTCTATTAAATCGATTAAAGCGTCATAAATTGCTAGTCGATGTGTTTTTGAGTTGAGGTGTTCTTGGGTAAAAACAAGGGTTTTGTTATTTATATGATGGTTTAAACCATAACTTTTACCGCGTAGCTCAACAATGTGCTTGATTGTGTCGTTAGAGAGGTCAATAAGTGATATTGAATGAGCGTGGTTTTTACGGGTTAAAGCGAGTACAGAGTTTGTTTTAGCGGTAATTACTGGGTGCATAAATTCGTAGTCATATGCGCTGAAGCGTTCTTTGCGCTGATTTTTTACCGTCATCAATACAATGGTATCCATTTCGCCTATGTCTGATTCAATATATGTTAAATGCGTACCGTCTTCGCTTAGGTTGGGCATAAGCTTTAGGTCAGTGTTGTAAGTTAAGCGCTGCATAGAACCCATCGATATTGTGGGCTCAGTAGTTGATACAATGCGTGTTATGAGTAGAAATGTGAATAATATGATTAAAAAAAAGCTTATGTAACTAATTACCCTACGTTTTGCATACTTACTTCCCGATGGTAAAGGGGCCACCTCTGCCACTAATCTGTAGCCAGTCTTGCGTATGGTCGCAATGTATTGTGGTTCGCTCAGGTTATCATCAAACGCCTTTCTTAAAGAAGAAATAACGCGATTCAAGGCATCTTCTGTGACCACTTGATTAGACCAAAATTGATTAAATAGTTCTTCTCGGTTAATTATTTGGCCCGGTCGAGCAGCCATATATTGCAAGATCAGCGCTGCTTTTGGTTCTAATCGAACTTTTTTATTAGCATGTACTGCTGTGAGTTTTTTACAATCTACAACCCACTGATTCATGGTGAAGTGGTCTAGAAAAGGGGGTTCAGTACTAGGCATAAATATATGAAGAAACTAATTTTTGTGGGTTGAATAGGTATAGTACTTATAATTTTCACAGCGTCCAATTAATGGATTTAATTGATTATGAAGGACTGTGTTGCTCTATCGTCTTTGAGCATCGTGAAATAGGTAAGACCGCAGTCAGCCTTACCTCATGAGTGTGAAATTAATCTATTGATACTTGCATGGATACACCGTCAAAGTGTTGCTCTGTGGTGATGTGTATATAATGCCAGCCTGTTTTAAGATTCGTAACTTTGAGTGATTCATTGTTGCCATCAGTAATGCTTCTGGCATCCCGGTTTGTTTTGTTTGGACGACTAGAGTATTGATAGTAAATGTTGGCGTTCCCCATTCCATGCGCGGTATTTATGAACAGGTTTTTACCTAAGTATTGCTCATCAATATACAGTGAATACTGTAACTGCCCTGCACTATTTTGCGTGGCTAGACAATATTGTTTGGTAAGTTCTATTCGCCCTCCATGGGTTGGCTCTACACCTTGTTCGCAGTTATTTGGTTGTGCAATGTCATCGGATACTGTTACAAAAGTAGTATCGGTACTTTGCGCACTATGAGGGTCTTGCACGGTTAAAGAAACGTTGTACCTTCCCTCTTTGATATACGCGTGTTCAGGTGAGACCTGTGTACTGGTAACGCTGTCACCGAATTGCCAATAGTAACTTAATTCATCTTGATCAGAATCGAAGCTTCCGACACTGCTGAAGTGTACATTGGTCCCTAATGTTGTTTGGTATGGGCCATTCGCATCGGCAGTAGGGTTAGAATTATTAAGCGTTGTTTGGGTAGCTAGCAATGTGACATCAGAGAAAGCTCTGTGGCCATACAGCATGATGAAGTACTTCCCAGCACTCAGCTCGGTAATATTGCATGTTTCAACACTCCCATTTTTATTAGGTTTACAGTCATAGTCAGTTTTAGTTGGTCGCTGTGCATACTTTACATAAAGGTCGGCATCACCTTGTGTTCTTGTTATAGATATCGTTACAGGCTGAGAGGTATTATCCACTTCGTAATAAAAATAAATGGTATCTTTTGCATTACCTGAAACCGTAATTGGTTCATTTTTGGTGAGTTTAGTCGTAAGCGCAGAGCTTACTGAAATGTGGGTGTTGGTACTTGTTTGTGCGCCTTTATCATCTGTTAAGGTTAAACGAACAATATAATCTCCTGGCGCTGAGTATTGGTGTGTACTATTAGCGAGTGTGCTTGTTACGCCATCTCCAAACTGCCAATAGTAAGCCACGATATGACCATCGGTATCAAGTGAATCTTCACTCGAGAATTGCCCTGCTTCAAATAATGCCAGTTCTGACGGTGCGTTGATAACGGCGATAGGTGGATTGTTTGCGGGCGAATCGTCATCTCTGTGTGTGATAGTAAAGTAATCGACAATATCACCTTGCGGACCGAGAACATGTGCTTTGAGAGAGCTGGCAAAAATATCTAAAACAATTGAGCCTCGGCCACCGTATATATAATCTGTCGGATGACGCTTCCCCTTACTTATTTCGTCTGGGCGTACTTGCCTTGGATGCCCCTTTCCACTACCTGCACTGGCTCCGTGTGTTATAAAAACGGCCCCTTTTTCTCCTGTTTTTTAGTATAAGCGCCATCCTTATCAGGTTGACCGTTGCCACCGTGCATTATGTGTGTAGAAGGATTGTAATCCCCCGATTTTTTGTGGTGATCAGCCATTAACACAGAACGGGTGTAAAAATGATTATGACCAGTTAAAATAAGATCCACGCCGTACTGTTCAAGTACAGGTAAGAAGCGCTCACGCATAAAGATCATGTTTTCTGCTTCATCTGAATCGTGACCACTTTTTCCATACACTGGATGATGAAATGCACTGATAAGCCATTCACTATCATTCGCTGCTAGGTCCAGTTTTAGCCAATCTAACATGGCACTAGACTCTTTATAATGCTCTTTGTCAGATGAGTTGAGCACCACAACATGAATATTGCCATAGTCAAACGAGTAATAGGCTTCATGAGATGATGCAACACCGCCTGATTGGGCATTCGTAGGGATGGAAAATAAATCATAGAAGCCACCCGTTTGGGTTTCAACATCTGCAGAGCGATTATCATGATTTCCCATAATAGGCCAAAGAGTTGATTGTTTTAAAATAGTGGGATATTGACTAAATACGGCATTGTCATACTCGGTGATGGTGCCATCGTTATACGCATTATCACCTAACATCATCCAAAAATCAGGCGGTGTATTGCCTGCGAATTTCAAATATCCGTCCCGTACAATTTTTTGTGCGGTGGTATCTGGATCTGTGCCAGCTCTTCCAGGATCGCCTAATATCCATATTCTTGTATTCTTACAACTGTCTTTTAATGGTGAGGTGCGAAAATAAGTTTGTTCATCATTGCCACTGAGTAACGTTGCACCATCATATATTGCATAGAAGTATTTTTTATCAGGCTGTAGCTTGTCTACGGTTATTTCGTGTTCTGTACTCAGTGCTTCAGAATAAGAGAGTGGTTTCAGATTGCCAAGTGACTCTCCATAGTGCAATTTTGATTTTACAGGGGTATCTGTTTGCCAACGTATTGTGACTTGTTTTTGCGCCGCCATTTGTAAATACGGGCCTCTAGTGAGATCCGCTGTGTGGCCGACAAATGAGGTGCTTATTAAGCTTGTTGCTAAAACTAAATTAATTATTGTGGTTTTCATTCGTTATAAACCTGCGTTGTTTTAATTGTTGTATACGCGGCAGCATATGCCTCGAAGTTATACCTTGGAACAGCATTTAGTTTTTTGTTAGTGATGTTGGTTGATAAAACCTAATGTAAAGCGATGTTATTTTTATAATTAGTAATATCAGAATGATAGTGTTAAAGTTTTGAGTCGAAATGCTTATATAGCACAATCTAAAACGTATATAACATAATGGTGTTTGTGAGTGAGAATGAATAAAGCGTTAAGGTTTATTTTTATAGTATGTTTAATTGCGTTAAGTTCGCAATCTTTGGCGCAAAATGTGCTCGTTCCAGTCAATGCAAAATGGCGATATTATGATAGCGCCATAGCACCTGCTAACAATTGGCATCACCCACTTTTTGATGATTCAAAATGGCCGTTAGGGAAAGCACAATTGGGTTTCGGAGAAGGAGATGAACAAACACGTTTAGCAAAGACAAGTGCAGGAACGCCGATTATTGCCTATTACTTTCGTCATGAGTTTAATTGGAATGGCCCTAATGTCCCCACTAAGCTTAATTTACGAATGTTGGTTGATGATGGCGCAAGAGTCTTTATTAATGGCATCGAAGTCCACCGCTTGCTACTCCCAAATGGTACACAATCAGGGCAACCCCGCTTAACTTCTAATAATAGTGATGTTCACTTTGCAACAGGTTCTTTGATTGAATATATGTGGTATGAAGTGACGCTTAATAAAAAAGTGACGCTGCAACAAAATAATGTCGTCGCGGTCGAAGTAAGGCAAATATCTCAACACAGTAGTGACGTAAGCTTTAATCTAGAGTTACTCCTAAAGTAACACTAGACAATGGATAAGTAACCTCAGCTCTGGATAAGCGAATTTGCCCAATAAAGCTATTTTACTCACTCTAAGCGTTGCTTTCATTTATAATAGCCCGCTATTACTGCATAAAAGCGCCTTGATATTGAACAAAATATCATCATTGGATTGGACGTAAGTTTGTTTACAAAACATCGTCTATTCCAAAACCCTTATCCAAACCTGAGGTTAAATAAGTAATTGACTAGAGCGCTAAGTAATCTACCTATGTAAGCCCCCTTCATTGACTTGTTTCTCGATTTTCTATCACTTCTTACATCGATTTCCAAAAATTTATCGTCAATTCGAATGCGGTAATGCCATTGTGAATTTGGCGCCACCGTGTTCACTATCTTGTATGGCAATGGCGCCTTGGTGCAGGCTAACTATTTCTTTAACAATAGCCAGACCTAATCCAAAGCCTGATTGGTTATTCGCTTCTCTTATTCTGTAGTATGGCGCAAATACTTCCTGCTTGTGGTTGTCGTCAATGCCCTCGCCATCATCTTCAATTATTATGGTTAAGGTTTCGCTGTTTGCAGTTAAAAGAACATATATATGTTCTTTGGCGTACTTATCTGCATTGGTAATTAAGTTTCCAAGCGCTCTGGCCAATAAGGAAGGGTCAGCGAGTACAAAATAACGTAAGGATTGGTTGTTGATGTAATGTAAGGTATGCACGCATTCGAAAGTTAACTTATCACACAATGTCTGTGTAAATTCATGGAGCTCTAGGCGTTTTAATTCGGGCCTGAGTTCAGCTCTTTCCATTTGTGCGTAGCTGAGTAATTCATCGACCATATCTTCAAGAGAAAAAAGTTCATCTTCAAGTTCTTTAATATGGTTCGAACCTACTCCTTTTTTATTTATACTTAGTAGCTCTAAATGTAATTGCATACGAAATAGCGGTGAGCGAAACTCGTGCGCTATTGAGTAAGTCAGGCGTTTGTGACTCGTTAAAAGGTGCTCAATTTTATCAGCCATCACATTGACGCACGTATTGAGCTGACCAATTTGTAAGTGTTGCTTGACGGATGTTCTCGCAGCCATATCCCCTTCGCTGATGCTAATGAGCGTTTTCTCAATTAGGGCTAGTTTACGATGTAATACAAAAAACCAAATAAAGCAGCACAATGCCACACACACCATAAGTGCAATGATAATGTAGTTCTCTATCGTTTCTTCAATCTGTATTAACGGGTGGTTATAGTCCGTCGCAATTCTATAATAGTTATCTTCTGTAAACGCCTTGAAGTAGTTAAACTCTTCATCATCAAACCAGACATTGCTCTGGGTTAAATGCGTTTGCACATAATCGGGGATTTGTGTTTTTCCTATTAATTCGATGGTTATTTGGTTATGTTCAGCAATCATATTTAATAAAGATTGCCGACGTTCTGGCGAGATATGTGGGTCTAATTCTTCGAGTAATTGAATTTCAGCGGAGAATTGGCGTGCATCAGTGACGTTATCAACATCAATAATCGCATACGTATTAATTAAATGTGCGAGTACCACAAACCCATAAAGCGTCAGCAATAACCCTGTATAAAATGAAATAAATAACCTAGTCACTATATGACTCCCGAACAATCTTAAATTTACTTTACGTTGTAAGCCTGTAGGTTACCTGTTTTTTTTTGATGCGACTGTATGGGATTGTATGGGGTTTACTTACCAAAAGTCGGGTACGAACATATAACCCTTGCCACGAACTGTGATGATCCCCTGGGGGCGGCTTGTATCGTCTTTTAATTTTTTACGAATTTGCGATATTTTATTATCGATTGACCTGTCAAGGCCGTCATAATCAATATTTCTCAGTGATTTAAGTAGATGTTCTCGACTTCTAACTTGCTCAGAATGTTCAACCAAATGCCACAGTAAAGCAAATTCAGACGGAGTAAGGGTAATTAACTCATCGGCAAGTGTACAGCGTTGAAGTGTTTGGTTTAACCACAGTGCGCCAAAGGTCTTTATTGTGTTTGTCTCGCTACTTTCTTGAATATTGTTTGTAACATTTCGGTTATTTGTGCGGCGTAACAGGTTTTTAATGCGTGCTAATAATACCCTTGGCTGAATAGGCTTTTGCACAAAGTCGTCAGCACCGATTTCCAGTGCTGCGACTTGATCCATATCATCACCGCTGGCAGATAGCATTAAAATAGCGCCATGATAGTGTTCTCTAACAGCACGGCAAATACTTAATCCGTCTTGATGAGGCAACATGAGGTCTAATATAACGAGATCAGGAGACTGGTTTACGATGTGTGAAACGGCATGTTCACCTGAAGTCAGTATTTCGACATCAAAGCCATACCCTGAAAAATAACTATTGAGTAAAGAAGCCAATTTTCCATCATCTTCTACCAGTAAAATACGTGTAGGCTGGGGCATATACTCTGCAAAAAATAATTAGTTCAACGAGTAATAAAATATAACAGACATAACGCAAAGAGGCACCTTTATCAGGTGCCTCTCTACATTTTTAAACAATTTTTTGATTATTTGGTAAGTAAAAATTTATCTAGTTCCTGTTGAGTCATCTCATGAATTTCATCAAAAGCGGCTGAATTTATTGTAAAAAAGTAAAACTCTGGGCCTAACTCTTTGCCTAACATTTCTCTAAAGTAAGTCAGTTGTGCACC
Organism: Pseudoalteromonas sp. MMG012; assembly: GCF_018100875.1. Lineage (NCBI taxonomy): Bacteria > Pseudomonadati > Pseudomonadota > Gammaproteobacteria > Alteromonadales > Pseudoalteromonadaceae > Pseudoalteromonas > Pseudoalteromonas sp. MMG012. The sequence goes on along the minus strand of NZ_JAGJEF010000098.1, from coordinate 5,497 downwards.
ATGAGCCGGATCATCTTTTTCGAGGTCTGCGGCAGATTTACCCGCGTCATTACAACACCATGAATGTACCCCAACGACTGCGCCAGGTGTGTATATACGGCTGAACCCCGCGGCATATAAATCAACACCACCCGAATATATTTTAGAAGTCGCTTCTACTTTGGTATTTAATTGTGCGTTGCGTATTAACCTGCCTGTATGCATGTTGATATCGTCATTTAAAGAACCCCCAATAGATTGCAGCAACAGTGTTTTTACAGCAGGTTGGTTGTTAATTAAGTCATTTAATTGTACATATGTTAAAGAACCAAGCTCGCCATTGAGTTTCGCCGTATCACCTTCAACTTCTATACTGCTATTGCCACTGGAAAGGAGAGATTCATTTATAAGCAACCTGACAGAGTACTCCCCTGTGGTGTTGTTAATACTTCCTGTATAGATAATATTGTCGCTATCATCCGAAGTAGTGTTAATACCAGTACCAAACAAGTAGGCCATAGGCTCGGCAATGGCGTCGTTAATATCATCTGATTCGGTTTCTATAACGGTAAGTGAGGCAATTGGTTGATTATTGTCAAAATCAAATCCGAAAAATAAAAAGCCTTTGTCGTATTTCGCATAAATAACGTTAGCATCACTATCGCTATCTACATAAGATATGTCATATTGTATACCATCAATTTGTAGGTCAAGCGCATCATATTGGCGCTTAAATGTTTCAATATATTGCGCAACGTTTTCTGGCTGAATAGAATGTACAGCAGCAGGTTCTGGTGTAACGGGTGTTGGAGTTACAGGCGTTGTAGGTGTTTCTGATTTTACTGGGGCAGTCGTCGGTTTAGTGCTGCTACTGCTTCCACAAGCTGATAGTATAATTGCAGCAGTGAAAGGCAGTGTTAATTTGAGTAAAGTATTCATAATATGTTTCCAAGCTAGTTCGATGGTGAGAATTCTAGTGGAGTATGTGAATATACAATATCTGTCATGTGTCATAGAAATGTATGTGAAATGCTTACATTGTGGTTACTGTACTTGAGTTAGAAACGTTGCTACTTTAATAAGTCTAAATTTTTGAATAATCGCTGGTGGGTTACGTGCCACCAGCAATTTGGGGGATGATCTCATCTGAATTCTTGATATGTCTCCATATCGCCCAGTTTAAGTGCTAAGTCCATAAATCCGCGCTTTCTATTTGAATTTACAGTCAAAAGGCTAAAGTTATCAGGCAGTGAAACATGCTTTGTCTGCATAGACCGACAGTCAATTAAAGATGCTTTCCCTTCTTTTGCGTTGGTAGAGATGAGTTGGTCCATAATGCCGCATTGGCACCCTACAAAATGATTTTCCGCTTGTTGGGCTATTAAGGCGATGTCGGTATCGCTTAAATGCAATGAATATAACTGATCGAAGCTACTGACTATTGACACTTCTAAAGCGGCCGAAGAACTTAACCCTGCGCCTTGTGGTACGTCTCCGTAAATAACCATATCCACGCCTGAAATATTATGTCCTAAGAGGCGAATATGTTGTACGACGCCTCGTACATAATTAGCCCAGAGTTTATTACTGGGAGCGATATTATTTGAAAGCTGGAACTCGTCAATTTCATTGTGGTGATTGGCAGAAATAACGCGGACCTTATTGTCGTGGCGGGGGCTTGCGCATGCAACAACATGAAAGTTTATTGCACAGGGTAAAACATACCCGTCATTATAATCAGTGTGCTCACCAATCAAGTTAACGCGTCCAGGTGCGATAGTTGTTAATTGTGGTGCACTTTCAAATATCTCAGTAAATAACGCTTTTGTTTTTGCTTCAACGTGTGACATGGTTAATGCATTCCTTTATTTTTAGGCCGTAGTAGCGTGTAAGCTGTAATGAATGTCTGATGTTTCTCGCAATCTTTCAGCGGCTTGCTCGGGGGTGAGATCACGCTGTGTTTCAGCTAACATTTCGTATCCAACCATAAACTTTTGCACACTGGATGAACGTAATAATGGTGGATAAAAACTCGCGTGAAGTGTCCATTCGAGATGTGCATCATCATCATATGGTGCACCATGCCACCCCATAGAGTATGGAAATGAGCAATTGAATAAATTGTCATACTTAACCGTTAATTTACCTATTATGTCGGCTAAAGATATTGACTGGCTTGCACTGAGCTGGGTCATTCTTTGAATATCAAATGTTGGTAAAACGAGCGTTTCAAATGGCCAAGCTGCCCAATACGGTACGACCACCACCCAGTGCGCGTTGCTAAGTATTAGCCTTTTAGCATTGATGCACTCTCGTGCAACATAGTCTTGTAGTAAGTTGGTGCCATACGTTTGGAAATAGTGAGATTGTGCCTTTGCTTTTCTAGCAACCACGGTCGGGATCTCATTTTGTGCCCATACTTGCCCATGTGGGTGAGGATTAGAACAACCCATTAAGCTGCCCTTATTTTCAAATATTTGTACCCAACGATAGGAGCTTCCTAACTCATTGCATTGCGCTTTCCAAACCTTTACAACGTCACATAATTCAGATGGTTGAAGCAAAGGTAGTGTTTTACCATGGTTCGGAGAGAAGCATATAACACGGCTTTCGCCTTGCTCTGTGTGCATCGTAAACAGTGGGTCATCACTACTATAAATAGGTGTTTGCGGACTCAAAGCAGCAAAGTCATTGTTAAAAACAAACGTAGAGTGGTAATGGGGGTTTTTTTGGCCAGTAACACGATGGTTGCCTGGACACAAGTAGCAATTTGGATCATGGCTTGGTTGTGTAATGCGCTCAGGCTCCATTTTTTTGCCTTGCCAAGGTCGATTAGCTCTGTGGGGAGAAACTAAAACCCACTCATCTAATAATGGATTGTAACGGCGATGTGGATGAACCGTCGGGTCAAACACTCCTTCACTTTGGTGGCTCGGCATATTCTTAACCTGTCAGTAATATATACAAGCATTTATACTAAATTTAATCTTTCTCACATACGTTCCTAAAAATAACTATTTTAGTCTCAAAAAACACTCAATGAAGTGACAAAAAAGCCTATGAGCATTTTCATAGGCTTTGACAACAAAGGGTAAATTGTGGGGAGTTAATCGAGGGTATTGTAACGGCCCGTTAGCGTGACATTGGTAAAAGATGGATCTGCAGATAGCATAATGTAGTAGGTACCGGCTTTGACATTCCTAATGTGACACGTTTCGGTTGTACCCACTTTCCAAGGCCGGCATTCGAAATCTGACAGTATTGGCGCGCTGCCATATTTAACATGCATATCAGATTCTCCAGCCCCCCCGACAGTGCTGAAAGTAAGCGAGCTGGCGTTGTCAGGTACTGACATTGAATATGTCACTTGCTGTTGTTCTGAGACTGACACCATTTTACTTACATTATTTTTAAGTGTGAGGTCGTCTTCAAATGAGTTCTGAATATACCGTGCTAGAAGCGTGGTATTATTGAACGTATGTGTTGCCTTTATACCGATGTAATTCCAACCAGGCTTCACATTATCAATGACAATAGTTTCTGAGTTAGTTGGCCCTGTTGATTTATGTTCATATTGACTGCCGTTATTCGCGCTACCGTGTTCATGGTATAAATCGGCGTTACCAGATCCGTGGCGTAATGTCAGTTGTAATGAAACGTTTTTAAACCCTTGAGGCACAGGTAAACCATACTCGCGAGTTTTACCAGTAGTTTGGCCCGTTAAACACGAAGCGACGCCTGCAGATAGTGTAAAGTCTAAATTGGGACGGCCTAAATGACATGCGTTAACTGCTACAGTGTCTGGGCCTTGATAGTCATCGGGGTTTTTCGGCTCAACAGGAGATGGGGGCCGCGTAGTGTCAATTTTACAGCCGTATGAATTGACGGTTGATAGCCAATTAGCAAACTCTGCATCGAAAGATTGCGTGTCAATCCACATATCAACAAGATCATCTCTATATGTTTGAAAATGCCCTTCTTTGAATAAGGACATCATCTGGAAGAACAGACTGTTTTTTCGCTCAAACATAAATCGGTTTGCTAGGTACCCCCAGTCATAGATACGCTCTTGTCCAACCCCATATTCATTATTAAAAATTGTGCTTAACGGATATTTTTTGGTTCTGGCTATGTCAATGGCGTCATCATTGCAATTTTTGAGAGAGATATATTCAGCAATACCTTCACCAAACCAGACGGTTCGACCTGCGTCATCGCTGTCTCTGAAACTCCCTTTTGAGACAAAGCGGCCTTCTAGATAATGAATGTATTCATGGCGAAGATTCCAAATATCGAAAATGGGCCGCTCAGAAACATGCTCATACGCATAAAAAGTAGCTTGATCGCCAGAGCGGCCTGGGTCCCCTTCTCGATATGTATCACCGTTATTCGTACTGACATTAAATAAGGCTCCTCCATAAGTGACCCATTCTTTTTTATCATTGAATATAATCATTCTGAGTTTGTTATTGTCATCAGGGACAACCGGTGCTCTGTTGGTTTGTAATGTACTGTGAAAATGGTTTTCATGGCTTTTAAGTGAATTACACGTCCACTCTAACTGTTGCTGGTTCATATCTTGCGCCCAAATAAACAACGTTCTAGATGGGCAAGTTTTTCTATCACCAAGGACTTCGGTAATAATTTCTTGTGTTTTGTGACAAACATTGTAAGCAGAACACATGTTGTTATTGTTAATGCTTTCTAGTACTGCTAAATATAATGTTCTGGCCTTGTCATCTTCTAACGGTCCAAAGCTGTCGAAAATCGTCGATATGTGTTTTGTTAATTCCGTCTGTATCGCAGCAAAATGGGGATCGTTCTTACCCCGATATATATTGGCAAGCTGGTAGCCTAAATTAAATAAATGGTAGTCATTGTCACTTTTAGTTAACCAGGTGAGATTGGCATTAATAAAGTCAACAATTTCGATAATGAGCGCTTTCTTGTGTTCATCAGCACGACAACTTACTTGCTTTGCACAGGTGCTTAGTGTTTGCCAAAACAGTGGTGTTACAGCTTGTCCCCAATTATCGATTTGTTCGTATTCCACGTTATAACGACTCAACATGGCGCGAGTAATGTGAATAAAACGCTCCCCTATTAGGGCGTTTTTTATAATACCGGTCGCGTTGCGAACAACTAAAGCATGTTGCGCAGACTTATCAAAAAAATGGCTATTTTGATAAACTGCATTAATTGCTTCCTCCATGCCATGTTGTGTTGTCGGTGTGACAAATCGCCTTTCATCGTAATAGGCATAGGCTTTCAACCAATAAAATAAACTGCTGATATAATCGGTGTCATTAAGCCTATTATACGTCACCATCTTGGTTTTTATTTCATTAATAACGGTTGAAAAATTCGCATCACTGTAAGCGCCCAGCGCTTGCGTTTCAGGGCGGTCGTTAAATAAGGTGTCTATACATTCTCTGCCGTTGTTTTTTATTGCAGCCAAAAATACAGCATCTTTTAAACCGGTGAAGACATTGTAGGGACATGTGGTCTCTGCGTCAGT
>NZ_JAGJEF010000097.1:0-14400 GCF_018100875.1 Pseudoalteromonas sp. MMG012 | reverse complement strand
GTTGCAACTGCAATCACTTCAATGGGCACAGCTGCGGTAGTATTAGATACATCTGGTACTGAGGCTAAGTTTGCTTTTGAAGGTACGATTGAGCCCTTGTGTAAAACAAGCAGCGGTAACAACAATAATGTGACAAGCCTGAAGTTAGACGCTTCACAGCAAACACAAGAAATCGGTACGCTTGATGTTTGGTGTAATACAGGCGAAAACGCAACAACGGAATATACGTCAACAAATGGTGGTTTTCTAGTTGCTAGTAATACTCAGGGGAGTAAAATTGCTTATACACTCAACATCGGTGATACAGCTGGTATCGACTTAGAATCGGGTACATACAAGCACACTAAAGCAACTGGAGCCGGTACAGGCGACACAGGTGAAACACAAGCGACATCACTTAAAATTACCCCTCAGTCAAACGGTCTAAACGATTCGGGTACTTATTCCGATACAATTACGGTCACAGTCAGCCCTAACTAATCTTCAATTTATGCTGCCTAAATGGTATAAAGATCAAATCTTTTATATGGTGAGTGCTTTTTAACACTGTTACGCGTACTACCGCTTCAATCTAAAAAGTGTCCTATTTTCAACGCTGCTTTGTTAATATTTCTTGTTACAATCTAAACCCTTCTTGGGTATATTCGCTTTCTGTAGAGGTGTAATCTTAATTAAATCTGAAACGGGTGTATTCAATAAGGAAATGGAAAATGAGATCATTAAAGACCTGTTTTGTTGGTGTCACTCTGAGTGTATTACTCGGTTGCTCTGATAGAGCTCAACAAGCCGACTCAAACTTTGTTCCTCAAAATACCCAACAAACCTTTTCAAGTAAAAACAGCCCTATTGTATTTATAGACGAAGCTCACAATAATTTTTTAACAACAAATGGGCGGTTAAGGCCTTTTGCGCAAGTTCTTGAGAGTGATGGATATACTGTTCGACCTAATCAGGAGCGTTTTTCTGCAAAGAGTCTGCATCGCGCTGATATACTAGTGATTGCGAATGCGCTAGATAAAAATAGAAAAGACTGGGCCCCGCCATTTTCTGATGCACTGACTGACGAAGAAGTATCCATTGTTAAAATATGGGTACAACAAGGAGGCTCACTTTTTTTAATTGCAGATCATACTCCGTTTCCTAAAATGATTGAAAATCTAGCTGGTCAATTTGGTTTTAAATTTAGTCATGGCCATGTGAATAATGCGATGTTTTACGCTCATGACAAAACGCTCGGTGATCATATAATTACCGCTAAAGTTACTCAGAGTGAACAACTTCGTTATTTGCCGACCGGTGTCACTGAAACGGTAAAAAGTACGATTCAACCTAATCGCATAGAGCGGGTGAGAACATTTGGTGGTTCAGCTTTTAAAGCACCACCTGAGGCGACATCACTTTTAACTTTTGGTGAAGGGGCTTTTTCTATTGTCCCTGACATACCTTTTCAAGTAAACGCGGATACGCCTAGAGTGTCTATGGACGGGTGGAGTCAAGGTGCTGTATTAGAGATTGGGAAAGGTCGAGTAGCTGTATTTGCTGAGGGAATGATGTTTTCGTCTCAGTTAGATACTGAATCAGGAAGAACATTTGGTTTAGCATCTAAAGGCGCTGAACAAAATGAAATGTTTTTATTAAATTTGATGGCTTGGCTTGCTGGTGTGATTTAAAGGTGCAGCAAATACTATTTAATAAGCTATTTTATCTTTTTCAAGAGGTGTTGATGCAATGCTGCGTCTGTTGGGCACGTTAGCAATGATTTTTTATGGACCTTAATATACCTGCTCATAACTTTCTGATTTTGTTATCAGAAAGTAGCTTGTGTGTTTTAAAATAGACCCCTAATATAGACTGAGTATGCAGGATAGCTTACAAAAGTTCAAATAGCACATTAGCGTTTGATACAGCGTACGCCATAAAAGAAAAATTCCCGTAGCATAAACAATATAATTCTAGGCACACAGGGCAAGTATCGCCTTTGTTTAGCATATAATTATGCGTTGCAAGCTAGGTGCCGATTGAATACCAAATTATGAACTTGTAAGGAGAGTATAAAGTGAATTGGGCGTCTTTTGGTGCATTTCTAAAAAGTGTTTTTATACCGCTTGTTACGGTTGCAACAGCGACGATGGTTGCTTTTTTGAATTCTTCAATTTCACAGGTAGACCACGAGCTGAAGCAGCGGATTGCCGCTGTAGATATTGCGATTAAGGAAGCGCGTGATGAACGTGAAAAAATAGATGCCGAGCGTGAGTTTAATTTTAAAATTTATGACCTCGTGCAACAATCTCTAGAAGAAAAAAATGAACGCAAGCAAGAAGTCGCAAAACAGTTTGTGCTAGTTATGGTCGATGGCGAGTTAAGGCGTCGTCTGTTGGGCGTTTTAGAGGAAGGTGGCACCCCAACAATTAAACAAGAAGCTGCAAACATAATTGTACAAGAAAAAGAGTTTCAACGTTATGAAAACAGTAACTTAAGAACCAATAGAAATGTTAAGCCCTCTTTTGATTGGGAGGATTGGGATTATGATATTTTTTGGTGTACGTCATCTGGAACTCATGCGAAAGAACAAGCTAATTTTATAAAACAAGAACTTGAGCGAGAAGGAGCGAAAGGTCGAATTAGAGTTCGAGAATTGTACCCTTCAGTCAATTCACGCACTGGGTATAAAGTATCAGGCTACGCAATTAGGCGAAGTGAAAATGAAACGACACAGGCTAATGCTTTAGAAAAGCTTGCGGAAACAGTGCTATCAGAAAAAGGCTATCCGGCAGTATTCAAACAGCAACTCACTAGCCAGAATACTAGGTGGTATATCAGTGCTTTCATATGCCCGTGACAGGTTAATGTATTTAGATTGTCAATGCTTTACACTTGTTTTGTCGTAGGAAATTTAGAGCCTATTGTAAGGCGTACTTTTATTTGTCGTTTGATTATAAAAATAGTGTGGTATTGGCAAACAGTGAGTGACGACAAAAGTGCGATGGTAAATCTACGTATGGTCAATTCCCCCTTGTTTAAAGAGTGAAAATGCGTGGCCAGCCACTTAAAATTGATGCGTGTTCTTGGTCATGAAAACACCAAGAACACTTTACTAATGAAAGTTAAGGGCTTCAGTTAAGAAGCTCCGTTTTTAAGGTTACCTGAGGCTTCAATAAGGCATATACTCAGGAGGTAAGGGAAATGCAAAGCGCCCTTCTACTGGGTAATGATCAGACAAATCCCAGCTTTTCCAGTGTTGGCTATCGATACTGCGCGGTGTCAGCATTTTATTTTCTGATGCGTAAGGTGTCAGGTGGCCATTGCTATACAGCACGTAATCTAAATATTCATTGAATTTATCGTCTGCATATATATTAACTGGGCCTGCGTAAGAGTAAGGATAAGCGCCAGTGGCTTCTGGCTCTGTTGCATCTAATAATGCAAGGAAAGCCAAGTGCTCTTGTGGATAGTTGATTTTATCTACGTTAAAGTCACCCGCCATTATCACAGGCTCTTCATACGGAATGTGTTTGCTGTCAATGAAGCGCTTTAACTGTGCCAGTTGTTCAAAACGAACCGTTACATCTTGCTCACTGGTATAAGCGTGAGTATGGGTGCCAAAAATATGGAAAGCATTGCTGCCTTTTCTTATTTTTGCATAGTTCATTCCCTTACCTGCCAAGCAGCCATCAGCTCGGCAAGCGTTATAAACAACGGCATCTTGGGTTTCAATGGGCCAGCGGCTGGCGATGAATGAACCACCTGTCAAAATCTTACCTACTTTCCATGGGATTTCGGTCATGTACGGATAGGTTTTTGCCACATTTGCTCTGAACTTAGCCGTCAAGATAGGGTCAAAAACTTCTTGAAATACAACTACATCGTAATTATCCATATACTGAGCTATGGTATCGAGCCGGTCGCCTGTATTTTTAGAGGCCAGTGGGGGTAATAATGCCCATGTGTTGTAAGTCAGTACATTTAATTCGTTTGAATACTCAGATTTTTCAGACTTGGCGAATTGGTTATGAATGACGTAGTGAATGTCATCTCCAGAGGCTCTGGCTGAAGATGATTTAAACGCCAAAGTTTGTTGTTGACCGTCAATCGAGACATAGTGAATATCGCGATCATCGTACCATGGGTCATTTTGAGCACTGAGCCACATGTTACTGAATGTCATGGTACCGAGCAGTTTCTGCTTTAGGTAAACCGGTTGTTCAGTACCATTAACCCTTGTTGTAAAAACATACTCTTTCCCCCACTTAATACCTTGGTCTCTGTTAAAGCGTAAGAATTTAACCGTGGCTAAAGGGGGAACTTCCGTTGCCAATTGTTGCCACTGGTCACCATGGCGAATATTGTTATGCCCCGTTTGCTGGGTATTGAGTGTGAGGGGGGCCATGGTGTTATTGGTTAAATACATATAGCTTTCTGCCAACGCTTGACCGGATAATAAGCCTGACAAAATACCTACGATGATTAAACCGAGTGCTCTGCACTGTTTAAGGGGGATCATGTATAGTTCCTTTTTTAATTGTTAGGTTTGTAGCTCTACTTCTTGCAGGGGTGACTTATATATTTTTGATTTTTAAAATCATAAAAAGGTTTTGCAGTAATAAAATAGAGCTTCATCGGAGGAAAGTAAACTATAACAGTTACATTATTATTACATTTCGGTGGTTTGTCGCGTGCATCCGTTATAAAGGGATAATTAACCAAGTTTACCAAACTTACTCATGACAGCATCATAACAACAAGGCTAAAAGTATCTTTGCTAAATTATTAACAAGTGTTTTAATGTTCCTTATAGCGGACGTCCCTAGTTTTGCTCTCATATATCTAATTTGCTACACATGTTCAGGAGGGGGCTTTCATTTCATTCGTCTAACTAGCACAAAGGAGCGTCAGGCTTATGGGTAAGTGGATATTGACTTTGATTCAATTTTTCCCGCTATCTATTTTTGCCACTTTTGCATTCTGGTATGGTCCACCCTCTGACGATCGTTGGCTTGACGCGTTCCAGCTAGGTGCCTTATTAGGCTTGCTTCAACTTCTCATTTTATTGCCTCAGAATAGTCCACTAAACCGTTTGGTTTTAGCCGGCAATATTTACTTGATGTTGGGTGGTTTAGCCGTTTGCTTCGAGCAATGGTGGTATTTACAACTTTACGGCTTATTACGCGAGTCAGCTATTATTATACTCATGGTTATTGTTGGCAGCTTAACAACCTTTGCGTCTTCTTCGGGGTTTATTGCTGTTAAAGGGAGTGCGCGTAAATTTTCTATTTATTTACTGTTAGCGTCTATTTCAATGATCCCACTAGCCATTATTTTTGCGGGTAATCGTACTTATGCGGCAGTGTTACCGATTATATTTTTGGCAATTCTACAACGCTATTTGTCGCACATTGCGCAAAAAGTATGTGAGATAAAAAGTGCGAACTAACGCCCAGGAGCCTTAATTTAGTTGGTGGCTACTAACGCAGTAATGGGCTATTTTGCATTCATTAGAGAACAACTTACTCTCCTTAACTAAATTGGTTAAATTCGTTTTTCTTAGGTGGTTGTTAAGCGAAATAGTTGGGCAACTATATTTTTTACTGCAAGCTTTAATGTTCCTAGCATTTTTTGATAAGGTATAAAAATAACCCGTAAGACACTTTTTGCTCTATCTTTTTTGTGCCTCACTTAACAGCCAATGTAACTTATAATGCGCCAATAGTAAGGGCATTTCTTTTGCGCCCATCATTGTATCCTTGTCGAACTGAATATAAAGAGGTTACAAATGCTGCTCTTTTCCTTTTACATGTGCTCTGATATTTTGCAGCAAGAAACATGTGTTTTAATGGAGGTAAAAGTAAATGAGAGGTGGCGTGTGGGTTGAGTAAATATTAAGTTTGGGTTAATTTTGTTGATATAACTAAAAGGAGATAGTAAATGAAATTAAAATTTAACAAGAAACCGCTCAAGTGCTTATCAACAAATACTAACCGTTTATCAATTGGTAATACCCCGCTGATTGCAGGTGGTACAGGACAAAATACCGGTAATACAGCTTGCTGTGATCAAGAGTCTAATCAAAACCAGTGTGGCCCCACGATTCCAATTGTTTTAACCGCTTATACAGCGTGTGACTGCCCAACAGCATTAAATGTATGTGGTCCGAACTAGATATTTTGTAAGCACTTACACTTTATATAAGTGCTAACATAATAATTAAGGGGAGACTCTGTATGAGTCTACTTTTTTTGTTTTTGCTCATGTTGCCATGCCCATGTAGGCGATTTTACCAGTAAGTTTAGCCTGTAACCCCAAGTCGGCGCACGCCATAGCCTATTTATAAGTGTGAGATAACCCGAGAAAAACACTTTCAGTGGGTTAACGCTGTTTAACCTCGGATAAACCCCATAGGTTACGGGTTCATTTTCTTGTGCGAATGTGCCAAACATTTTGTCCCAAATGATAAATATACCGGCATAGTTTTTATCAAGATATTGTTTATTGGTCGCATGATGCACTCTGTGATGTGAGGGGGTATTAAAAATTGCTTCTATAGGACGAGGCAGTTTTTTTATCGTCTCGGTATGCAATAAGGTTTGAAACACTTGTACGACTATTTCGGCTAAAAATATTATAAATGGGTGAAAGCCCAACAGAGCCAAAGGTAAGTGAAAAAACAGTGGAAAAAACCAGTCCAGTGGACCATGGCGATAGGCTACCGAAATATTAAAATGCGGCGAACTGTGGTGCACAGTGTGCGTAGCCCAGCCAAAACCGTTTTTATGTAAAAAGCGGTGCTCCCAATAATAAGCGAGATCAGCAATTACAATACAACAAAGTATGCTCCAACCATTTAGTGGTAGGTCAGTAATACGAAAGTGATTGTAAGTATATAAAAATATGCCCGCATAAGTGGCTGCGACAACAGCGACGATGAGGATAAACATGCCCAATGTAACAAAGTTGGCCACACTGTCCCCGAAAAAATTTTTAGTGAACTGCTTTTTCACCACGTAGCGCAGACATTCAACAATAAATAAGCCGATGGCGATAACGAAAAACCAATCATCAATCCAAGCCTCTAGGCTCCATACTTCGTTTGGTGTAAATAGTTGTGTTAAAAGTTCCATGCTCCGCTCCTAGTTGTACGACACGAACACTTGCGTTGATGTTGTTTTGCCAGATAGATCTAAAGCATGTACTTCAAGTACATATGCTACTTTTTTACTATAGTCTATTTCTTTCCAAGCGTTAGCCAATTGAATTTCAGTATATTTTTTTGCGGGTAATAACTCATTGTAGTGGCTTGTGTTAACTGTGTAGTTTTTATCAAACTGGCTTAAGTTATTTATGTCATAACCGATGACTACGTCAGCTTGTTGATAGTTATTTGAAAACGCTGAATATAAAACATAGACTTTTTTAGGCGTGGTTTTAAGGGCTTGGTGCAATGTACTTTTTTGATTAAATCGTTGCCACAGTTGCCCAATATTAATCAATTGGATGTGTTTATGTACGCCGGCAATACGAATCGTGTCTGGCGTGATTTTATCGTTTTCGTTATCAATAGGGGTTACTTTATTGCGCTCTATGGTGTGTGTGACAGGACTTATGTTGAGTTCTTGGGCAGCTACATTATTTCCCTGAAATAACGCAAGTCCCCAAAAAGCAGCAACAATAATAACACTCGTAATAATTGCATTAGATAGATTCATACCACACACCAACAGAAATAAGATAGGGTGTAATTTACGTCAAATCACAATAAATTGTCAATGTGAAAATTTACTGTTTATGCATTAATTGTGAGCAAAGTAATACAGATGCTTGTTTGAACTTATAAATCTCATCAAGCAAGCCTAACGGTAATAAAGATTCAGCCATGAGATAGTTAGCGTAAATACCATAAGCAATAAGCTCTACTTGATCTGACTCAGCATGAGGGTGTTGCGCTTTAAATTCATGAATTAGGTGCTGAATGAACTCCTGCATAATGTGCTGTTGGTGGACTTTGATAGGGGCAAGCCTTTTTGCTTCGGAAAATAAAGCCTCACCAATGATTGTGGTATTGATACTTTCTTTACTACGAGAAGAAAACAGCGAATCTATGAGAGCTTCAGCTCTGTTTGATGATGGTAGCCATGTTAATAACTCCTGCCATTGCTGAGTATATTTATCTCGCCACCGTTCACTTAACAAACAAATTATGTCGTCACGATTACCAATGTAATGCCTTAAAATAGTGCGTTTCATTTTGGCTGTCTCAGCAATGTTTTCTAGTGACGTTGCTTGAATACCTTTTTCTAAAATACAAACCTCAAGTGCATCGAGTATTTCTTCTCGACGTTGTCCTGCTACGCTCGGCCTTGCCATTGTTCTCTCCCATTACATTTATATCTCTACTATAACGATCCTCTTTTAAATTGTCATGTTGACAATTTAAAAGAGAGTAAGGTAAGCTGTAAATTGTCTGGTTGACAATTTATGATTCAATATGTCGAGGTAATCATCTATATGAATAGAATCACTCAGCTAATGGTGCCGCTATCACTCATGTTATTTATTGGGTGTGACGCAAGTGAACAAACAAAAATAGTGTCAGTAGCTCAAACAATGAATACTTCTCCAAGTATTGTTGCCCCCCCTTTGGCAAGGTCTGAATTTATTGGTTTTGAGTCAGCACCGGTTAGACCAATCGCGAAAACAGCGGATGGTAAGCGTTTATTGGTCGCGAATACATCTAATAATAGCCTCGAGATATTTACTGTATCTGTTGATGGGGCGCTTACCCATCAACAATCGCTTACAGTTGGTTTAGAGCCTGTTTCAGTCGCTGTGATGCAAAACCAAGCATGGGTAGTGAACCATCTTTCAGACTCTGTGAGTGTGGTTGACCTTAGTCGAACCGTTGCACAAGTCACACGGACGTTACTGGTAGGAGATGAGCCCAGAGATATCGTGTTTGCGAATAATAAAGCATTTATCACCACAGCACATCGTGGTCAGCAAAGGCTGTACCCAGCGTTAAAAAATATTGATGGAGCAGGTGATCCTGCATTGCATCAAGCGGGACAAGGGCGCGCTGATATTTGGGTCTTTAACGTAAATGATTTAGGGAAAACACTGGGTGGGAAACCGATAAAGATAGTGTCCCTGTTTGGAGATACGCTACGTGGCTTGGCGGTTACACCAGATCAAAAAATGATTTATGCAGGAGTGCTGAATTCGGGTAATCAAACTGCGGCTGTCCATGAATCTGTGATGTGTGCTGGTTACGAAGATGATGAATATGGAGCTTACCCTTGCCAAGTATTGGATGGGTTAACCAGTCCCAACGGATTAGAGGACGGTTATTTACCTGGTGGAAGAACGGCGCCGGGCATTAATAAAGACGGGGTTGCTCAGCCTTGGACCAGTATGATTGTCAAATATGATAACCGCACAAAGCAGTGGTTAGATAGTAAAGGTCGAAACTTTTCAAATGGCATTCGTTTCAACTTACCAGACCTAGATGTGTTCGCAATTGATACTGTCTCCTTAAGCCAGCGTGCTGCGTATAAACATGTGGGAACAACCTTGTTTAATTTGGCAGTAAACCCCCAATCAGGCAACGTATATGTTTCAAATACACAAGCAAATAACGCTACGCGTTTTGAAGGGGCTGGCGCATATGCTGGATCAACTGTTCAAGGGGACATTGCACGAAGTCGTATTACAGTTATTACTCCAAGTACGCAAGAAGTGCGTGCAAGGCATTTAAATCGACATATTAACTATACTGACCTTAAAGGTAATGCTTTGGTTAAGCAGCATAGCTTATCGACGCCCATGCAACTGGCGGTATCACAAGATGGGAAAACGCTTTATAGCGCTGTTATTGGTTCAAACAAAGTAGCAGTATTGCCAACTTCGCAGTTAGAAAATAACCAGTTTTGGGATAACGAAGGCAAGGAGTTTGACCCTATGGTATTGAGCCAGGGATATCTTTCCGTTGAAGGAGGCCCAGCTGGGTTACTGCTTGATGAAGCTCAAAGTGCATTGTATGTATTTACACGCTTTGATAATAGTTTGGTTAGTATTGATTTAAATAGTAAGCGTGAAAAGCAACGGTTATATATGCCGACCTTAGAGCCACAAGATTTTAGTGCGGGCCGAGCAATGTTGTATGACGCCAACCGCTCATCATCAAATGGAGAGTCTTCGTGTGCAAGCTGCCATATTTTTGGTGATACCGATCATTTGAGTTGGAATTTAGGCAATCCTGATGCCTCAAATGGTAAAAATCCGCAACCATTTCCGACTCAAAACATATCAGAGCTAGGGTGTTCGCTCGTTGGACCAGCTGATGAAAGCTGTCAATTACTCGATGTTATTAATGGCAATGGGGATTTACAGTCGTTTGCAGCGATGAAAGGCCCAATGGGAACACAACCCCTTCGAGGGATGCGTAATCACGGACATATGCATTGGCGGGGAGACCGTTCAGTGGGTTACTTCGGTGAGGATAGTAAACAAACGCTCGACGAAAAAAGCTCATTTAAGAACTTTATTGTCGCATTTGAAGGCTT
Source organism: Pseudoalteromonas sp. MMG012 (assembly GCF_018100875.1). Taxonomy (NCBI): domain Bacteria; kingdom Pseudomonadati; phylum Pseudomonadota; class Gammaproteobacteria; order Alteromonadales; family Pseudoalteromonadaceae; genus Pseudoalteromonas; species Pseudoalteromonas sp. MMG012. The sequence goes on along the minus strand of NZ_JAGJEF010000097.1, from coordinate 3,847 downwards.
ACTCGGGTTAGATATTAGCTTGCCAGAGTCAGTAAATACGACTGAAAAATCGCCAGACGTGATTGCGCTTGAGAAAGATATAGATACATTTGCTGATTTTATGCTGCGAGTGGCATTACCACCGAATCCGATCCGCAATTTAGACAATACGCTGTCTTTGTCGGCCCAAAAAGGCGCTGGTTTTTTTCATGGTTCTCGACGGTCTGATGGTGCAGCAGAAGACACCTCTGTTAATGGTAAAAGTACAGATGGGGTAAATTGTCAAGGGTGTCATGGCGTTGATCATGCACAAGGCTTTTATGGGACTCGCGGTGAGGTGGCTCACGGTGGCGAGATTCAAATATTGAAAGTGCCTCAGCTTAGAAATCTATACACCCGTGTTGGCATGTTTGGGCTGCCTGATAGAGAGGGGTTTTTACCATCACATACGAAAGAACATCAAGGTGATCAAATTCGAGGCTTTGGTTTTTTACATGATGGGGCAACAGATCAACTCGGAAACTTTTTAAAAGGCGCGGTTTTTGATAATGGCGAAAAAGGGTGCTTACCGGGAACAAATGAGCGTCATGGTTGTCATTTCAATTTTGGAAAAGTGGGGATCCCTGATGCCTCAACGCGTCAAGGTTTGGTGGATTATATGATGGAATTTGACAATGATTTGGCTCCCATAGTCGGCCAACAAATTACCCTATCGGCGCTGTCAGGAGCAGGTGTGCTCAACCGTATTACGCTATTAGAACAACGCGCGAAAACGCCGTTTATTTCTAAAATTTTAGGGGGGAAGGTGACAGAGTGTGACTTGATTGCATTAGGAACTATTAACAATCGTAAGCGAGGCTACTTATTTGAGAGTAAAACGCAAACATACCGGTCAGACTCGGCATATGAACAGCCGTTATCATCGATACAAATACGTTTATTGGCAAGGGAAGAGAACAATAACTTGACCTATACTTGTACTGTGCCAGGCAAAGGGTGGCAGTCAGCGCTAGATTATGATTTAGATGGCATTTTAAATGCCGATGAGGAGAAATAGTATGTGGCCTACATTACCATGGAGTTATTGGTTAGGATTTGCGCTAATACTATGGCTGTTATTCGATTTGATCCGTGGCGAGGCGTATATTTGGCAGGCATATCGTAGAGAGAGTGAGCCAGGGATGTATTGGTTTACCATGCTTGTATGGGCTGTGGTGGCCGCAAGCTGCTTTATATTTCCTTATTGGCCTTATGATTAGGTCTGTTGTAAAGGTGTTGTTATGAATACACAAAATGGTTTACCGCTTGATGCTTATATTTCACCACAGTTTTTTGCGTTAGAGCAGCAGCATATTTTTTCAACTACATGGGCTTTTGCTGGGTTAGTTGAAGACTTAAACGTTGAAGGTGATTATCTGACAGTGCAAGCAGGGTTGAATAATATTTTGGTGATTAAAGGTAAAAGCGAGCAGCTTTTGGCTTTTCATAATATGTGTCGCCACAAAGGCACCCGGCTCCGTGACGGAAAAGGCAAAGCAAGCAATAAACTTGTTTGCCCTTATCATGATTGGACCTATGATTTAGAAGGGAAGCTATTATCGCTGCCTAAAGCAAGCAGGGAGTTTCCGGCCTTAGATAAAAGTTGTTATGGCTTAAAGAAAGCGAATGTGGGCATTTGGCGAGGGATGATTTGGGTCCACCCAGATCCCAACTCCCAATCAATTGAGCAATGGTTTTCGCCAATAGCACCTTATTTAGGGCCTCATAAAGTTGAGACATTAATTGAACCTGAAGACAGTATTATCATTGAAGATATAGAAGCGAATTGGAAGGTTGTTGTTGAAAATTATATTGATCACTATCATTTAGCTCACCTTCATGTTGGCACATTGAATATGTATGATCATAAACGTGCCGAGTTTGGTTTTATTGGGCCGCACTTTCGGTTTTGGGAACCATTAACAAAAGAGTATCAATAAGACATCAAGCAAAACTCGCCTTACCCACTTATTTACGATACGAAGATAGAGAAACTAGGCACTTGGGTGCCGATGCTATTTCCTGGTATCGGGTTAGCTGAGTCTGAGTCCTCATGGTCTGTTTTTCAGATAGTCCCAGTCGCTGTCGATCGTAGCAAAGTGATCATTCGCACAAAAATGAAGAATGGTTCTGCATTAGAATTTATGAAGCAAAGTATTCGCTCAGCAAGTTACTGGAACAAAAAGGTTAAAGCGAAAGACTCTGGGTATGATGATAAGCATGGGCTTGGATCTGCGAACTTTTTGCAAGAAGATATTTATGTGTGTGAACAATTGCAGAAATCTTTTTCTAGCCCGTTTTTTGAGTTTGGGCCAAGCGCAGAATACGGAGAGTGCCCTGTGAGAGAACATAAAAAGCTTGTGTGGGAGTGGATTAAATCGCACTGGCGATGATTATCTTTTAAGGCAGGTTGTTGTTATCTTTGATGTAATTGACACGCAATTTCATGTCATATCGATTACAATGAAAAAATAAGGCATTTTGCAGCGCTAAGAGAGCAAATATATGCACAGAGGAGTTGTAAAGACACTGACAGCCGTGATGGTGTTGTTTTGGGTCGCGTCTTGTCAGTCAACGTTAGATCTTCAGTCTGCGAACGAAATTAAAAAGCTGACTAAACAAGTTAGTCAAGACCCAAATGATATCGTGGCGATAGTGCAAGGAGTAAAGCGCTCTCAGCAAGCAATTAGTCAAGATACAGCCAAAGTGCAGCAATTACTTGCTAATTTAGACACAATCATTGAGCAGGTGTGGGGTGAGGGAAATAAAGAATTGCCCAGTAATACCCGCTATGTGAAGTATTCAAATGACTATAAAGCCCGTGCTATTGTGGATTTTGATACAGGGTGGGTCAAAATTGAAACCATTGCCACCAAAAAAATCAGTGAAAAACTCTCACAGGCGGTATTTGAAACACTATTAACTTCTGATGACCCTAGTCAAACGGATATTTTTTCTAGCCAATCCCCTAAGGTTGCAGGTGAACCTTTTTTATATCCCCAAGTGCGAGACCAAGATGGTCAGTTAGTCCGTTTCGAATGGCGGGCTCGGCGGTATGCTGATTATTTAGTTGCCAATAAGCTGAAAACGACGTTTGAAGGGGATAAAAAGATATCTTATGTAGGGTTTAACTTAGTGCGTGACCACAAACACTTGCGTCACTTAAAGTACAGTGAATATGTGTTAGCGTCAGCTAAAAAATACAACATAGCCCCAGCACTCATTTACGCGGTGATTGAGACTGAAAGCTCTTTTAACCCTTATGCCGTGAGTCATGCAAATGCCTATGGGCTGATGCAGGTCATTCCCGCAACAGCAGGTCGAGATGTGTATAAAATAGAGAAAAAACGCACGGGGCAGCCTACAAAGTCAGTGCTTATGAACCCCAAACAAAACATTGATATTGGTACTGCGTATTTGAAAATATTAAACACACGTTATCTTGTGGGAGTAAGTCATCAACAAAGCAGAGAGTATACCATTATTTCTGCCTATAACGGGGGGGCGGGTAATGTGTTTAAAACCTATCATTCGAACCGTACAACAGCAGTACAAAAAATTAATGCACAGTCTCCGTCTAGTGTGTATAAACGCCTTCGTCACCAGCATCCACGTGATGAATCGCGCCGTTACTTAGAAAAGGTGACCAAAGCCAAGGAAAAGTATTTATAGACGGTCACACTGCCGTTAAGGGTAGGACTTATGGCGTAAATAGTATGACAATAAACAAATATTAAGGCCTTTGAAACTAAAGTCTCATAGGCCTTATAGCGGGGCTTAATTTATGCTGTACACTGAATAGGCGTTAATAGTTGTGCCTTTTATAACT
>NZ_JAGJEF010000096.1:0-14594 GCF_018100875.1 Pseudoalteromonas sp. MMG012 | reverse complement strand
CAGCTTTATGAGCATGGAAAACTGGACAAGGTCCAAGCTATGCATTTTTCGCCAACACGTGAAATTGAAGAGCTGTATGATTTACGAAATGACCCTCACGAAATTGTTAATTTGGCTACTAAGCCGGACTATAAAACGACTCTAGATCAACATAGAAAAATTTTAGATAATTGGGTTAAAGATAATGATATGGGCCAATTTCCTGAGCGGGAAGAGTCATTAAAACTTATGTTGGGTATTTGGGGAGATACCGCAATAAATCCTGAGTTTGATAATTTGCGTAAACAGTATCCTAATCTCTCTGGCTCTCAATATCATCTTAAAAGTCAACGTTTTAAAAGAGTCTTAAATAAAGGAAATAATTCTTATCAATAATAAAAGGGTTGAGTTTAACTAGGTATATATGTCCGATTTAGCTATACAAATCGTAGAGAACCCTCTACCATAATAGCTACTTAATATCGGACATATAGAATATGCTTACCCCACTTGTCGATACGTTGAAACAACTTCGCTATCAAATAGCACATATTGAAGACGATACACTTATTCAAGAATACCCTGAGCTTAATGCATATTTGTCTACACTGAACCATGAAATTCCGAGGGCGCTCGAAGATATTGAGTTTTTATACCAATTCTTATATGTTTATGGCCGAAAATCAGAAGCGACATTTAACCGATTCAGAAATGAATTGGAACGGTTCTATTTGTGGTCTTGGAACTTTAAACAGATGTCGGTTTTTGATTTAAGGCGCGAAGATATCGAGGCGTATGTTGAATTCGTTGTGGACCCAGATAGTAATTGGGTGTCGAATTCTGTACAGTGGCGATTTAAAGATAAGCAAGGCGTGCGCTGTGTAAATATAGCATGGCGTCCATTTGTATATAAAGAGAATGGCCTAAGCCAACAAACATTTGCAGCCATGTTCACTGCACTTAATGTGTTTTATAAATTCGCAATTCTGGAAGAAAAAACGTTTGCCAACTTTGTACCAGTGGTGAAAAAAAATAGCCCCTATTTAATAACTGAATCGCAGATAAAATTACCTGATACATTGAGTAATTTACAGTGGGAATATGTGTTTGGTGTAACAAGGGATTATTGTGATGCTAAACCTGAGTTAGAGCGTAATTTGTTTGTGCTAGCCTGTTTAAAAGGCTTGTACTTACGTATTTCTGAATTGTCGGAGCGGCCGCAGTGGTCTCCTGTTATGTCACACTTTTGGCAAGACCCTGATGGGTTTTGGTATATTAGAGTTATGGGCAAAGGTAATAAACTCCGAGATGTAACTCTGAGTGAAGACTTTATCGTATATTTGCGTCGTTACAGAGAATATCGAGGTTTACCTGCGTTGCCGAGAGTTGATGAGCCCTCTCCAATTGTGCATAAATTACGTGGTCAAGGGGGAATGAATGTCCGACAAATTAGGCGGATTGTACAACAAAGTTTTGACTTGGCGATTGAATCTTTAAAGCAAGATGGCTTTTCGGATGAGTCAGAGCAATTGGAAGCGGCTACAGCACACTGGTTAAGACACACCGGTGCGACTCATGATGCTCAACATCGCCCACTTAAACATTTATCTGAAGATCTAGGGCATGCCAAAATCGCGACCACTGATCAAATTTATATTCAAACTAACATTAAAGACAGGGCTAAGTCTGGAGCTAAAAGAAAACTCTAATTAGATTTTAATCAGCATAGTTGGGAACTCAAAGTTATTAATGTGCATCATAATGTATAAGTTAATTATAAATTAGTAAAAACATCAAGCCCTAATATATAGGGCTTGATGTTGGGTTAAACTAATAAAAGTCGTTGTGTAATACGACGATGTGCATCTAAATTATAGGCCTCGTAATTTTGCAATTACGCTATTAAAGTCAGAGCCTTTGATTTCTGCGGCGTACGCGATGCGCATTTGGTTTAGGTATTCATATGCCATTTCTTCAGCTTCCATTCTACCTATTCTAGAGGCGTTCCATGTTTTTGATGGTTTACCTGGAAAACTTGCTGTTACTAGGCAGTCTACCGGCGCCATAGGGGTATCTTCATCAATTTCAATTGTTACGCTGTTTAAGGTTTGCTCTTGATATAAATTAGACTCTAAATTTGAGAATTCACCACCCCAACATCTGCTACCTATACTACGAACATGACCGCGAGTGTATGCATGACTGCTTGCTAAGCTACCAAGTTCTTCCAGTTTTGTCGCCATAAGATTACCTTGATTCTTAACATAGGCCGCGCTGATGAACCCTTTCACATGACGTTCGGTTAAAACTGCAATATTAAGTGCTGCCATTGTTGAATAAGAAGATGTTAATGCAAATGCTTTTGTATTGTAGCTTGCCTCGTATGCCCTATGATGACGTAAAGAATTTACATATGTTAATAGTGAAGTAAGAATTGAAACATCAAATTGGCTACTATTTAGTGAGTCTTGATAGTAATCAAATGTTGTACTGAAAGCGGCTAGATCACTTTTTGCATCATACACTGCATCATTGATCACCACACCTGACACAAGGCTTTCTATTTTTTCAAGGTCTTCAGAATGAAGTCTTACAATTTGAGGACCCGCTGGACCACCGCCAAATAGTAAATTTGAAATAAAGTCTTTAGCACCCCCTTTTATTGCGCTCTTTGCACCATCAAGGATCCAACCTCTAATTAATGCGCCTGTAATAAAACCTTGTGCTGCAGCGGTATTTGCCTGATCAATATTTAGTATATCAGCTGAATGCATTGCTGGATTTATTGCTTCCTCAGTTGAAGCTGAAGTATTAAAAGAGCCGAAAAGTATAGCCATAGTAGCTGCGATTGTTTTTATTTTCATTTTATTATCCTTTAAAATTGCTTTTATTTATTAGGTTGGTAACTTCCAAAAACCTATTTATTATTAACTTTAAGCTAATGGACAGCCAAAAATTTAACAGAGAGCATATTGGATTTCAAATTCGGCAATTTAGAGTTATTGCTTTAACTATCAATATGATGGATTTTTTTATGTTGCTACTCTAATGTTTTTATAATTAATGAAGGTATTAAAATCAATGAGTTACTGCCTTTAGTTACTCAATGGTAATCTATTCTTATTGAATATTATATCGCGTTTATATATTGATTTTTGTTTGTTTTTTCAAGTGGCAGGTCATTAATTGCACATGCATTACTATTAAGAAGGTTCTAATATTTTCATATCTTTAGCATTTATTATAAATAAATCATGTGAATTACTATGATTGAACTGTTTAATTTTTTTGGAGAGTTACAGAATAGTTAACGAAGCAAACAAACACTTTGAGATTTATCTATCTCCAATACATAGGAATATAGAATAGTTAAAGTGTGATTATATAATTACTGATGGAGCATTTGTAAAGAAAGAATACACTACTAGCGAGGTTATTAGTGTATTCTTTCTAGCTTTATACGTTATGTTAAATTGTGGGTTGTATGATTTTCACTTTCCCTAACCCCATTTTATTTTAAACTCAAGAGCGTAGATTAGCGGCAATAAACTCTATTGGATGCTTAGGTTTCCTATTTTCATAGCGCTTTACTTGGCTTCGGCATGAGAATCCCGTTGAAAGAAGGTTTCCTTTGGCTGTTTTTTCTACATGTGGTTTCCAAGACATATTGTAGAGTGACCTTGAGTTTTCTTGGTTTTGTAATTCATGCCCGTAGGTACCTGCCATACCACAGCAACCGGTGACTGGGGTATTGAGTGTTACGCCTAGCTGACTAAAAATGGATTTCCATATCTGGCTTGCGTTTGGTAATGCAGTAGTTTCTGTACAATGAGAAAGTAAGGTATAGTGTTCTTTCTGACTTGCTTCTGTTAAAGATATACTTTGCCAATTTTGTTTTTCAAGCCACTCATGAGCGAGCATAACTTCAAAGCTACCACGTAAATCGCTAAGCAGAGTTTTGTATTCATCACGGTACACCATAACGAGAGGTGCATCCAAGCCAATCATTGGAATTTTATAATCATTGAGAGAGTTCAAAAAATCACACGCAGTTTTAGCTGTTGACTTAAACTCTTTTAAAAACCCCTTAACATGTTGTGCTTTACCATTTGGCAAAAATGGTAATAAAATAGGGTTAATTCCGAGCGCCGCAATAACTTCAATACATGAAGAAACCAACTCAGCTTCATAGAAACTTGTAAATGGATCTTGCACGATAAACACAGATTTTTCTAGTTCAGTCTTTGACATACGTTCTAGTTTTGTTTGATCGAATAGATATTTTTTATTTACTCGGTTAACGAGAGTTGGCGTACTTAATAAGGGAGTGTCAACATATCCAAAGACTTTCTTTATCACATATGTTGTTGGTTTACTGGTTACAACAGGGTTAACAACAGAACCGAATTTTGAAAGTACGGGTGCCGTCTTTTCTATGTTACTGACCAAATAATCTTTTAAAGGTCTATTGTATTTACTGTGATATAAATTTAAAAATCGAGATCTGAAAGTGGGTACATCTACTTTTATAGGACAGGCTGTAGTACAAGCTTTACAAGCTAGACACTCATCCATAGATTCTTTAACTTCATGTGAAAAATCATATTGGCCTTTATTTTTTTCTCGGGTATTTAAGTACCTTTCCCACCAAGTAATGTCATTCTCTTTATTGATCAATTGTTTTTCAACATCAATAATATTTACGTTCGATTTTTCTTGTAACCGCAGCCATTCCCGAATTAAACTGGCTCTGCCTTTTGGTGAATGTCTTCGGTCTTTTGTTACTTTATAAGAAGGACACATTGGTGAAGATTCATCGTAGTTATAGCAAAGTCCATTACCATTACAGTTCATCGCATTTTCAAAACTGTCACGAACTTTGATATTAATTTTTTTGTCGAACCAAGCTCGCTTTTGTGAGTCGACACTTACTAACTCATCACTGCTTTCGATTGGTGTGCAAATTTTCCCTGGGTTTAATCTATTATTCTTATCAAAAGCAGACTTTATTTTTCTTAACTCAGTAAAAAGTATTTCACCAAAAAATTCTGGACCATATTCACTTCGATAACCTTTACCGTGTTCACCCCACATTAAACCTCGGTACTTTGCTGTTAAAGCGACTACTTGATCTGAAATTTTGCGTAATAGTTTTTCTTGTTCTGGGTCGCACATATCAAGTGCGGGTCGAACGTGTAGGACACCCGCATCGACATGGCCGAACATGCCGTAATTTAAATTGTGGGAATCTAATAAAGCTCTAAACTCTACAATAAAATCAGCAAGGTTTTCTGGTGGAACTGCAGTGTCTTCCGCGAAAGCGAGTGGTTTTTGTTTTCCTTTCGTGTTGCCTAATAGCCCAACTGCTTTTTTACGCATGGCATATATTTTTAGAATATCGGCTTTATCATTTATAAGTTGATAGCCGATCACACCAGCCTGTTTATGTGCGATCAATTTGTCTAATTCTTTGCACAGTGATGAAATTTTCCCGTCCATTTCATTTTCGGTTTCACCGTTAAACTCGACCATATTGAGTCCTTGCATCTCGATGCCAGGAACACTGGTTATTAAGTCTGATACGGAATGCCAGACAATATCTTCTTTTGCTAAATTTAATACTTTACTGTCAACCGTTTCAACGGACGTTGCTTGAGCGGAAACTAGAAATGGTGAATTTCTTAATGCTGAGTCAAAACTATCATACTTAATATTGATTAATGTTTTGAACGGTGCAATTGGTGTAATATTTAGTTTGGCTTCTGTGACAACCCCCAATGAACCTTCAGAACCTGTAATAATTCTTGATAAGTCAAAATTCTCGAGTGTATTATCGAATACGTTTTCAAGATCGTAACCCGTTAGGAAGCGATTTAGCCTTGGAAACTTAGATAAGATCAACGCTCGGTTTGAATGACAGCTTTCTATCACTTGCTGATAAATTTGTGACGCCCGCCCTTCTTGAGCGGCGATTAATTGTGCTTTTTCAATGGATATTTTCCGGGTATTAAGCTCGGTTCCATCAACCAAATAAGTTTTCAAGCCTAAAACATGATCACTGGTTTTGCCATATACAAGCGAACCTTGACCTGAAGCATCGGTGTTGACCATTCCGCCAATAGTTGCTCGATTACTTGTTGAAAGATCAGGCGCAAAGAAAAAACCATATGGTCTAAGGTAATCATTTAATTGATCTTTTATGACACCAGCCTGTACTTTAACCCACTTTTCTTCCACATTTATTTCTATGATTTCACGCATATGACGTGATAAGTCAATGACGATGCCGGGAGTAAGTGACTGACCATTTGTGCCTGTTCCCCCGCCTCGAGGCCCAAATGTTAACGACAAAAATGGATCTTGCTGAGCACAATGCAATGCGGTTTGAATATCTTTGTTATTTTTTGGATAAATTACGGCTTGTGGCACATTTTGATATATGCTGTTATCGGTGGCAGTTACTAAACGAGTAGCATAACTGCTGTCTGTTTCCCCTAAAAAACCATTGTTTATTATAAGGTTGAGGTAATCATTGAGTAATTCACTTGCGGTATCTTGCTGATTTATATTGGCAATCATGACGGTAATAATTTATTGCTTTTAGCTAATTGTACCACGGAGTGAAGGACAAAAAGTTGAGAAATTTAATCTTTGTTACATATTAAGTAAACTAATACATACTTTGGCTTGTATACTTTAATTATGGTCATTTTGTTAAATAGGTAAAAGTAAAATATGAAAAAAGTAATGGTCCTTGGGGTAGGTGTAGTATTTGTATTTCTTGCGATTATATTTTTTGTTGTGCCAGGACCGTCAATCATATTCGCAATGGCTGCATTAGTGTGCTTTTCTATATATTATCCAACAGCGAGAAAGTATTTAAGAAAGTTACAAAAGATATTTACCAAAGCGTGTCACAAACTTGATGGTTATTAAATAAAAAAGCCGGCAACTAGAGCCGGCTTTTTCAGATTCTTAGATACTAGTCTTTTAGCTTGTCAGCTAGGTATAACCAAGTTTCTAATACAGTATCAGGGTTAAGTGAGACAGAGTCGATCCCCTGCTCTACCAACCATGCTGCAAAATCTTCATGATCCGAAGGACCTTGACCACAAATACCAACGTATTTGCCTTTTGCCTTAGCCGTTTGAATTGCCATAGATAGTAATTTTTTAATCGCTGGATTACGCTCATCAAATAAATGTGCAATTAACCCTGAATCTCTATCTAAGCCTAGTGTAAGCTGAGTTAGGTCATTTGAACCGATTGAGAATCCGTCAAAATACTCTAAAAACTCTTCTGCTAACAGAGCATTTGAAGGTAGTTCGCACATCATAATTACTTTTAGACCATTTTCGCCACGTTTAAGGCCATGCTCTTCAAGTAATTCAATAACGCGTGCTGCTTCTTCTAATGTTCTAACAAATGGGATCATTACTTCAACATTTGTTAAGCCCATTGAGTTACGAACACGTTTGATAGCTTCACACTCTAATGCAAAACACTCTCTGAAGTCTTCAGAGATATAACGCGCAGCACCCCTGAAGCCAATCATAGGGTTTTCTTCTTCTGGCTCGTACTGTTGCCCGCCAACTAAGTTTGCATATTCATTAGATTTAAAATCAGACATGCGAACAATAACGCGTTCTGGTGCAAACGCACACCCTAGAGTAGAAATACCTTCAACAAGCTTAGATATATAAAATTCTACCGGCGATTCATAGCCTGCAATAATTTCTTTAATTTCTGCTTGTAACTCTGCAGGTTGGTCAGCAAAGTTGATAAGCGCTTTAGGGTGGACACCAATCATTCTATTTATAATGAACTCAACACGAGCTAGACCAATACCTGCATGGGGTAACTTTGCAAAATCGAATGCTCGATCCGGGTTACCTACATTCATCATTATTTTCATTGGTAGGTCTGGCATGGTGTCGACACGGGATGAAATAATATCAAACTCAAGTTGACCTTCATAAATAAAGCCGGTGTCACCTTCGGCACAAGATACAGTCACTTCTTGATTATTTGTTATTAGGTCAGTTGCATTGCCACAACCAACGACTGCAGGAATACCTAACTCTCGCGCTATGATCGCTGCGTGGCAAGTGCGGCCACCTCGGTTTGTTACAATCGCAGCGGCGCGCTTCATGATTGGTTCCCAATCAGGGTCGGTCATGTCAGTGACAAGTACATCGCCCACTTGGACTTTGTCCATTTCGTCAATGGAGTTTAATACGCGAACAACACCTTTGCCAATTTTATGGCCAATTGCTCGACCTTCTGCAATGACTTTAGACTGAGATTTAAGTTGGAAGCGCTCCATGACGTTTGAATCTTCATTTGAACGCACGGTTTCTGGACGGGCTTGTACGATATACAATTTGCCATCGTTACCATCTTTTGCCCACTCGATGTCCATTGGACGTCCATAGTGTTTCTCGATAATAACAGCTTGCTTTGCTAGCTCTTGGACTTCGTCATCTGTTATAGAAAATTGTGCTGATTGTTCAGCGGCAATATCAATAATTTCAACTTGCTTACCATGAGACTCGTCTGATGAATAAACCATTTGAATTGCTTTAGAGCCAATGTTACGTCTAACAACAGCTGGTAACCCTTTAGCAAGCGTCGGCTTATGAACATAAAATTCATCAGGATTGACTGCGCCTTGGACAACCATTTCTCCCAGTCCATAACTAGAAGTAATAAAGACAACATCTTCGAAACCAGACTCAGTATCGATGCTGAACATAACACCAGATGATGCTTTGTCTGAGCGGACCATGCGCTGAATGCCCGCGGATAGAGCTACACCACGGTGATCGTAACCCTGGTGTACACGATAAGATATTGCTCGGTCATTAAATAATGAGGCGAATACGTGCTTAATTGCAACCATGACGGCGTCAATACCACGTACATTAAGAAATGTTTCTTGTTGTCCGGCAAATGATGCATCTGGCATATCTTCGGCTGTTGCAGAAGAACGCACTGCGAACGAAACATCGGAATTTGTATCACCGTGAAGGGTATTATAAGCGTCGTGAATTGCTTTATTAAGTTCTGGTTGGAATGGAGTATCGATGATCCATTGTCTTATTTCGGCACCAACCTTGGCGAGTGTAATAACGTCATCGACGTCTAGTGTGTCTAAAATTGTGTGGATCTTTTCGTTAAGTCCAGATTGCTCTAAAAACTCATTAAAAGCATCGGCTGTAGTAGCGAATCCACCAGGTACTTGTACACCAGCGTTAGAAAGGTTCGATATCATTTCCCCAAGTGAAGCGTTTTTACCACCAACTCGAGGTACATCTTGCATACCTAACTCTTGATACCAGAGAACGTAGTCTTGCACGGAACTGTCTCCAAAACAAATTGTATTTAATGTGAGAGATTGTTTGACCTTTAGTATAGGTCAAGGGCATTCTACACTGGCAAGCACGCTTACGTAAACCACGGAAGCGAAAATTCAGCTAATTTGTAAGAACAAGGTTAAAATGAGAACTGCATTTTATATATCAGATGGTACTGCAATTACATCGGAGGTGTTTGGGCACGCGACACTTTCAATGTTTCCTGTGGAATTTAATCATCAAACAATCCCATTTGTTGAAACGGTTAGGAAAGCTGAAGAAATCAAAGAGCTTATTGATTTAAATGCAAAAAATACAGGCGAACGGCCACTCGTATTTTTTACTTTTGTGAATCCTGAATTGTCAGACATTATTTTGTCGTCTCAGGGGGTTTGTTATGACTTTTTGGCATTAGCTAGTAAGGTGGTTAAAAAGGAGTTGAATGTAGAGCCTGTCCCAAAAATACATCGAACTCACTCAATTCATGAAGCGAGTTACGACTTTAGAATAGATGCTGTTAATTATGCATTGGCAAATGATGATGGGGCAAATATCAAAGATTATGAACAAGCTGATATAATTTTAGTTGGTGTGAGCCGATCAGGTAAAACCCCGACGAGTTTATATTTGGCACTTCAGTACGGGATAAAAGCAGCTAATTATCCAATCACTGAAGATGATTTAGAAAAAGGCAATTTTCCTAAGTGTTTACTCACTTACAAAAAGAAGTTGTTTGGGTTAACAATAAATCCAGAAAGGTTAGCGGCAATAAGAGAAGGGAGAATGGCAAACTCTAAATACGCTTCACTACGTCAGTGTAGAATTGAAGTGAGAGAAGTAGAAATGTTATTTAAAAAGCATAAAACCCCTTACTTGAACTCAACAAGTCATTCTGTTGAAGAGATATCAGCGAAAATTATTTCTGAAACGGGTTTAACTCGTAGGAAATATTAAAAGGCTGTATTACAGCCTTTTAATTTGCCTTAACTTAGACTTTGTTTCGCGCATCTTTAAGTAAATCAGCGACAAGAAAACCGAGTTCTAATACTTGGTCAGCATTAAGACGAGGGTCACATTGAGTCCGGTAGCGCTGTGCTAAATCTTCATCAGACAGACCGTATGCCCCACCAACACATTCTGTAACGTGTTGGCCTGTCATTTCTAAGTGGACACCACCTGGATAAGACCCTTCCGCTTTATGTACTGCGAAAAATTGGCTGATCTCACGCAGAATATTATTGAAACTTCGCGTTTTATATCCTGTACTCGCCTTTTCAGTATTTCCGTGCATTGGATCTGAGGTCCAAACAACTTTTCTGCCTTCGTCTTGTACTCTGCGAACAAGGGCTGGTAGTTTTTCTGGTAGTACGTCTGCCCCCATTCTTGTTATTAGCGTCAAACGTCCAGGAATGTTATCGGGGTTTAGCGCATCAATCAACTTTATGAGCTCATCAGGTGCCATACCTGGACCTACTTTGACACCAATTGGGTTTTTAATGCCTCGGAAAAATTCAATGTGGGCATGGTCTAGTTGTCGTGTGCGTTCTCCAATCCAAACGAAATGTGCTGAGCAGTCATACCAGTCACCTGTTAGGTGATCCCTGCGAGTAAGTGCTTCTTCATACCCCAATAAGAGTGCTTCATGAGATGTATAGAGTGACGTTTCTTTTAAACTTGGCGCTACGCTTGAATCAATACCACACACTTCCATAAACTCGAGTGCGTCTTGAATCTTATCAGCCATTTGCTGATACTTTTCTTTAAGAGGGTTTGCAGCGACAAAACTCATATTCCAACGGTTTACTTGGTGTAAATCAGCTAAACCACCCTGCGCAAATGCACGTAATAAGTTTAGTGTTGCTGCGCTATGGTGGTAAGCCGTCATTAATCGATTAGGATCTGGAACGCGGGACGCTTCGGTAAACTCAAAGTCATTTATTATATCACCACGATATGATGGTAAAGATACCCCATTAATTGTTTCAAAATTAGAAGAACGAGGTTTTGCGTATTGACCTGCCATTCTTCCTATTTTAACAACAGGACATTTTCCGCCATATGTCAAAACAACAGCCATTTGTAACAGTGTTTTAAAAGTATCGCGTATATTCGCTGCATTGAAATCAGAGAACGATTCTGCACAGTCACCGCCTTGAAGTAAAAAGGCTTTGCCTTCACAAACATCTGCTAAACTCTTATAAAGACTTCTTGTTTCTTCAGCAAAGACTAAAGGTGGAGCTTTATTTAGTTGATTCTCAATATCTATTAGCGCGCTATTATCTGGGTATTCTGGTTGTTGAACAATTGGGTGTTCTCTCCAACTGTCAGGGTTCCAAGGTTTCATTAATTTTCCTCATTCTAATGTAGTGTTACCTCACCACGAAAGTAACGTATAGACGTACTCGCTTCAAGATAAATTTAGTATTTATTTAAGGAAAGAACACATCATCCTTAAAGGGGTCACAAGTGTCAACTTTACAACCCAGATTAGGTTACATACTATTATAGAACACATCATACTTATAATTGAATAAGATGGCTAAGCATCGACATAAATCTTAAAAAGGCTAACCAGACCAACCCCAAATTCAACATCTAAGTACGACACTCTCTAATATCAAGCGGCCATTATAATTTCTTTGAAAATAGCTGCTAGCTGCTTGAACCCTAAACTCGTTCTAGGACGGTTGTTAATTCTTTATTGGGCAAACTGAATATCTTCATCCGTTACTTTTCTCAAGTCTGTGCCTTTCTTCACATATTGTCTCAACAGACCATTCGCGTTTTCGTTTGCGCCTCGCTCCCAAGAGCTATACGGAAGAGCAAAATATATTTCTGCATCTATCTCCTGATGACCAGCGAACTCTCGGTAACTCTCTTTAAATTGCATGAGCATCTCTATTGTCGCCTTTGTCACTGCATCCGCCGATTTGGAAGGCACTTTCGTAGCCAAATAAAATCGACTTTTTCGCTCTAAGATGGTGACGATAGAACTTACCACCTTGGCGATTATCTCGCGCAACCCATTGATGGCTAACGCACACTCTTACGCTGATTAGAACATTATAAATTTGTTCAGGGCTCGAATCGATACCAAGCAAAAAACGTACAAATTCAATATGCTTAGCAGGTATCCGATACTTGCGAGCTATTTTGCGCCTGCTAATAGAATAAGTGTGAGCATTCATAGGGCAATATTGCCCATGTGTTTGGTTTCTTTTTATCTCACGATATACCTTTGCACGATGGCACTTCACTGTTTTGGGAATTTCAGTAATTGAAATTCCCAGTTCCAAAAGGGTGAAAATCTGGTACCTCCTCTCCTCGATCAACTGCTGATAACTCATAGTAGTACTGCTTGTTTCTTTGGCGCAAAGAGCTTATGTTGGCTTCCTCTTCTACACCTTTCTATGAGTGTCGCACTTAATATATGAAATCAGGACTAAGTAAAATTCATTCTTAAAAAAGTAAAAGATCCTCTGACAATTAGTGCTCCTTTTATGGTAATTAAGAGACGGGTCAACTCCTCAAATCTGCATTGTTAAATAACTAAAAAGATTAAAATAAGATGGCAAAAAATTAAAGATACCTTATTTCAGCCTAAGTATAGAAAGGTTCTAAATATAGATAAATCGCTAACTTTATCTCACGAGCTAGATCTTATATGTATGAAAAAACGATTATTAGATTTCTAGTAACCACGAAAATATTGGCAATGTAAGTCAAACAAGAACGCTCTTAAGGATAGCAATGAGGATTAACAAATAGTATTATGTTAAATTAAGTGTGTTGATAATTATTCTTATAGATTGTTGGCTTTGAGCTTTCAATTGTAAATTTGGAAAGTCAAACCTTGAGCACTAAATTCAGAAAGTTAATTAGTAATCTGTAGCTCTATAAATCAAAGCCTAGCCTCTGAAGGATATGCACCCATTTTTAACAGTTTATCTAGAGCTGAAGTACTCTTTGAAAGTGACATAAGATAAATAATGAAATAGAAATGTGTGTAACTCAAGCCAATTTTTTACAGCTATTCAGTAGAATTATACTGCCTAAAGGTAATCAATTAGTGTCGTGTGGCCTTTCAAAATATAGATAAGTTACCATTAATTTATGATTTCACGTACTTCTTGAAGTATTTCGAGCAAGTATAAAGCTAACACTTTTTCGCGGTAACTTTGGTTAAAACTTTTCACACTACCATTTTGATAAGGGGTACCCTGTCTTATATAATCTAGCTTGATGTTTTTTCCAGAGCCCAACTTTCTAACCCAGTAGAAATAAATTCAGGACTATTGTCGACTCAAATATGATTAGTTTAACACGCCAAGTCATGGTGTAATTTAGTGTACTGTTCACTTTCTCAGTTCTTAAACCTGTATCGACTTCAATCGCTAGTCCTTATCGATTGAAGTCACCACGTGTGTTCAATGTTTCTAAAACAATAGCCTGAGTTTAATACATCACTTATAAATTCCATCGACCAAGGTTCATTATATTGATTTGGTACGCTCAATGGGTGAGGTGTTAGCATGTGTAAACACGTTCAACACATTTTTTATTCCAAGCCTTGCCTTATTACAAATACTTTTTGATCTTTAATTATATTCGTCTAGCACCATGAGTCCGTCAATGAACTCATCATCTGACGGAAGTTTATGTTTGTGATAAAAAACGGAGCGACTTAGCGCTCTTACTTGACAAGGAAAATGCGACGCTCACTTCAAATTTAGCTCTTAACTGTTCTACCCAAACCTAGTGCCTACTTATTTTTACGCCTTTTTGCGATGATATCGTCATGCATATCAAATACTTTAACCTATTAGCTTACGGTTTTATTCTTCAGCTATTTAACATCTGATGCTTACATACTTTGAACGTCAGTTTTAAAAGGAGCTCTGGCCGATCCCATGTTTACGGTAAACTTCAGGCATATGAACACCCGACTCAATTTTATTTGTCATGCATACCTTAGAGTTCCAATGACCTTGCTTTTTCTCATTGTAAATTTTTCTATTTTTGTTATTGAAAAATTCTACTTATGTTTTGTTTTTGGAGGAAATTACACTGATTAATTTAAAGGTGCACCTATAATGACAAATTGAGTTAGCCCCATCAAAGCTTGAGTTAATTAAGTTTAATAGACTTATTATTCTGTTCAATGTTAAAATAAAGAAGAAGAGAACACATCATACTTTATATTCAACATCAGCAACGTAATCATTTAACCTAACTAGATAATACAGCTTACAAAACGCA
>NZ_JAGJEF010000095.1:0-14749 GCF_018100875.1 Pseudoalteromonas sp. MMG012 | reverse complement strand
TACTTGAAGAAAGGGCGCCTGTTAAAATACTCTGCGTTAATAGCATATGATGCTGATATATTTGAGCTAAATAGTACTGTGAAGCAAGCGGTTGACCCGCATTATTTAGCGAATTATACACTTTCTAGTATTCAGCCACTAACCGTCACATCTATTTTAGAAACGTGGAAATAAAAGGTTGAACCAAGTCAAGGCTAGCACTTTAACTCGGTTCAATCTTGTATTAGTTCAAATCACTTAATTACAGTTTCTCACCCATTTCCAAACTGCCCATGTAGACGAGTTATCTGCCGGAGACTGAGCTTGTGTCCACCATTTCGCTTCATAAACGCTGCCATTTTGAGATGCTTGGTCGCCTTTGAGGTAAACACTTGAACTATCCCATACGGCAACATTACAGTTGCTATCCGAAATGACGACTGAACTTGATTTAGTCGATTGTTCACCTTGTGCATCGGTCACTGTGAGTGTGACAGGGTAAGTACCTGCAGCAACGTAGGCATGAGATGGGTTTTGCATTTGGCTGCTATTGCCATCACCAAACGCCCATAAATACTCTATAACGCCTGAGTCATCTGTTGAAGCATCGGTAAAGTTCACCGACAGACCATTAGCTGAATATGTGAAGTCAGCAACAGGCGCTTGGTTACCTGTTGCCGTGACTGTCACCTCAACTACGGCACTGTCTTGCGCGTTGCCGTTGTCTGTCACAACCAGTGAGACGTTATATGTTCCGGCTTGTTGATAGGTATGTGTGACTAAACCAGTAGTCGTACTTGTTGTACCATCACCAAAATCCCACGCAGTCGCGACAATATTACCGTCAGAGTCAGATGAGTCACTTGAATCAAAGCTGCATGTTAATTGCGAACACTGTGTCGTAATCTGAGCAACTGGCGGGTTATTGCCTGAGTTACCATTATCTCCTACTGGTAACACACCACCAAAATGGGTGGCTACTTTTGGCCAAATTAACTCAATACGTGCGCCGCGGTTTAATTTAGTTGTACACTGCGTGCTATTACCATAATGGTGTAGGGCAATAACATCGTTGTTTTTTGCCGACAGTACAGGTGAGCCTGAAGAGCCTCCGATGGTGTCACATTTATAACCCATGTCTGTATCGCTACCACGACCCGCTGTGACGGTTTGGTCAATCTGACACAGCCCATTTGCATTTAAGTCACTTTCAATTGCCAACTCTTTCGGGTTACCCGCACCATGCTGCGGGATATAGATACGCTCGCCTTGATTTTGTGCATTTGCATCTAGCCCAAAGTGGCCAAACTGTTTAATTTTTTCAAACTCTTGCACAGTAAATAAGGTGTAATCTAGCGCATAATCGGTGGCCAAAAGCTGGTCGCCGTTCACTTTCACTGTGCTATTGGTTGTGCCTGTACCACAGCCTGTACGTTGGTAGTTAAACCATACTTCAACATTTTTGGTATCTGCTGCACTACTAAAGCAGTGATTGTTGGTAAACATATGATTATCGGCACCAACACGCCACGCAGTACACAGGCTACGACCTCCGATAAGCAAGCGCGCAACTGGGCGGCTACGTTCATATTCAACCGGGTGAGACTCTTCCCAACATGCAACGTCTTGACGCTCATTAACACCGCAAGTTGAGTTAGGCTGAATATCACCACTTTCAAAAATCGCGGCTCTTTCAGCTAATTCAAAATCAGAGAAGCCGGCGTAGAAATCTTGTATTTCAACACGATGACTTTCGCCCCATTGTACTGAACTAGGTGAAACTAGCGTTACTTTAACGGTGTCTGATGACACCGACATAGATGCTTTGACATCGCTGTCATTGTGGTCATAACGATAGCTTTCTGTACCTTCTAAATTACTGACTTCAATGTATGCGCCTTCAGGTAACGACAACTGCGCAAAGTTTATTTTAATAAACTGTGCATCAGGGTGATTAATAATATGCTCTTTAACATCTTGGGTGGTGATCCCTGAGTGCCCCGCATTAAGCGATAGCTGATGAGAGACAATTTTAGCGATGTCTGTTTTTTGCGCTGAGGCGTCTAATACACCAGCAAAAGTAGCTGATGACAAAAGCAATGCACATACTGGAAGCACGGCCTTGCGAACTTTACACGGTATCATAGGTATTATCCTTTAATTTTAGTTGTTGTGTTTTTGAACAAAACACAGAGAATGTATGTTAATTAAAGGTTTCATTAAGGTATTTTAAATGTAATTAAAGAAGATCGAAGTACGATTTTCCTTCCTCAGAGATGAGTTGTTTGTCCCTGTTTTTATTGAGCTCGGAATGTGAATATTTTTAGCTTTCAACCTAAACACATTGTGAGAATAATTATCGATAAATGGTGAGTGGCGGGTAAAAATAGGCTGTTAACTCAATGGAGGATGCAGCGTTATTCTTAATTAGAGTGGCTATGACACGAAGAGGCGCATTGATTACTCCGTCAGCAGAAAATGTTTTATAAGGGGAGCGCTACTGGCAGGTGACTCCTTTCAAGCAAATAATGAAAGCTGTTGTGTGGAATTTAAACAAGTAAAATGGTTGGTTTTACTGGCCCACTTTCTGAAGTGACTGGCTAAGCGAAATCTTTTAACGGATTTATGAATTAACGAGGCAGACGCTTTTCTTATGGCCTATGGTGGTATATAAAAGTAAGTGCGCTGATTAGTCATTTAATGCTTCGTCCATCAGTTCAATCGCAACAATTTCAGAACGGTTCATGGTGAGTTTGTAGCGTTCTAGTTGTGTACTGTGATCGGTTGAAAAACGTAGTACAAGGTTAATTTGGTAGCGCCGTTCTACCGACTTTTTAGATACCTTTTGGCCTTCTAAGGTATATAGCTTTCCAGCACCTTTCTTCAGGTAGCGAACAAATGAAGCCATGTTGAAGGTAATACGTTGCTGCACTTCATCGTAACCGGGCAAGAATTCACTGACATGAACTTGATCTTTAGCACAGAAATGCATTAAATGTGCAGCCTGCTTATTTTGCTGTCGGCGTTGTTTGAATAATTTATTAACCTCAGATGGTAGGTCTTTTTTGCGAATGTGCTCGAGCCAAATGGTTTGTGTGCAGACGATATCGTCACTCACGGAGTTTTTAAATCTATTACGCCATTTGGGGCGGCCTCGCTGTATTAAGCGCCATGCCCATTGGGTTAAATCTTCTTTGAATGTTTCCCTGAGTCCATAAATTACACCTAGTAGCGCGATGAGGGCAACGGTAACCTCTTGAAAATTAGAGCGCGCGTTAAGCACAATAAACATCACAAATGCCATGATCACACCGGTTACGAGTCCTTTTACTAATCGCTTTAAGTTTAACGTTAAGTCAGTGGTTTGTTTATTAAACACCACCCCATATTCAATCAGTCGTTCGAGTAGCTTCATTTTATTGGTGATGCGGTTCGGGTCGTCCAATGTCACTTGTGAGTTGTAGGTTTGTTCAGTTCTGTATTGGCTTTCTTGCTGACAAAAATCAATTAACGTGGCACGTTCTTCGCTAAACTCACTTGATTTAGGGCCTCTGGAGAGTAACTTTAAAAATGTTTGTTCGGTATGCCAGCTGAGGTAGTTGTCAGCATTTTGAAAATATGATTTGAGCTTGTTGTCGGGCGGGGTATAGCGCCTTAAACTTTTCAGTAAGCGGTCTGTTTGTTCAACTAACATAGCCACGGCAGGGAAAAATTCATCAGGCTCTTTAAGTTGTAGTGTGGCTTTCACATCGGCGTCTAGTGCGATTCTGAGCTGGTAGCAAAATAAATTTAAGTTGAGCCGATAACCGGTTTTTTCTCGCTTGGTTTGGCTGATAAAGCGACTATGAACCAATGGTAAATGTAATTGCTCAGAGTAGTAGGCACTATGAGATTTAATGTTGGCATTGAAAAAGTCGACTTCATTGAGTGTATTTGTATTGATCCCCATATCGGTTGGGATTGAAAAATACAGGTCGAGTTGATTGGTTTCTTTGGGAAGAAGTTGATAGTTGATCTTGAAGGATAAGTTCTCATCTTGACTTAGCTTTGCTCTACTCACTCTTAGTTACAGCCTCCTGAGTTAATGTCTTTTATAGTTTAGCACAAATGCTTGAGTTACATTGGTTTATGTTGAGTAATAATGTGCTGCTGTGATTTAAAGATGCGTAAATAGAGGTCGACTTACTCGGTACTAAAGCTGTATCTAAAGCTGTATCTAGAGTTCATACAGAGGTAACATGACTCATAAAGGGAATTAAAGAAGGACATAAAAATATGTTGAAACTTGATGATGGTTTTAATCGCGGTAGAGCCCAGTTTAGAGATGAAGTTCGACATTTGCAGCGTGTTTTAAGACTAATAGGTATTCGCTTGGAAGCAGATGGGTACTTTGGTGTTAGCACACAAGATGCGGTTAAGAGATTGCAAAAAGAAAACGGATTAGTCGCATCAGGTGAAGTTGATAATAATACCTGGCTGGTCATTGAAAAGAAACTCGCTGGTGTTGTTAAATCAGATGTAACCGAGCTAGAAGCACCTTCAGAAACCGTCATTAACTTATTGCAGTCATTTCGAGGTGATTTGGCTTGGATACATACTCGTGAAGGGCATGCAGGGAAAGCTTACTGGCCAGGCGGCCACTCAGGAGTTACATTAGATCCTGGGTTTGATTTAGGGCAACAAAGTAAAGATGAACTTCTTAAACACTACACTCATATTTTGAACCAAACACAATTAAACGCATGTATAGATTGTATAGGCTTAACAGGTAGAGAAGCGAAAAGTCATTTAAACAAGGCTAAAAATCTGATTGATATTCGTATTAGTAAAGGCCAAGCATTGCAAATACTGCCAGTAATTATTGACCCTTATTGGGTTGCTGTTGGCAAGAGGTTTCCGCATTTGTTACACGCAACAACTCCGGATAGTGTGCAAACAGCATTATTGTCTTTAGCCTTTAACCGGGGGGCTCATAATCGAGGACTAGATGTTTTAAATACACCAATAGCGCAAGGAAACTGGAATGAGTGCGCTAATTTTATTGGGAGTATGCAGCAAAACCACCAATTGGAAGGGATCCGTAGGCGTCGCCGTATGGAAGCTGCATTAGTTCAACCGTCGAGGTAAACAATATTATTTGTTACATCATACCAATTTTAAAAGGTTAGGGGTGACCTAAGCCTTTTAAAACCGTATTTATTGCAAATGTAAACTGATATGCCAGTACTTAGCCTTCACTGTTACTTTAAAGTATGCCGGTTATGCTAAATTCTTGTTATTTAGTGTGAACGCTGTTTTTCAAACTTTAGGGTAATGAAGGTTTTTTAACTATTTGAAAGTCAAGGAACTTTGTGTTAGATGATTGATCAACTGTCATAAAAAATGCATAGCTGCCTTTCACGACTCTTGAAATAGACTTAGCTACCCAAGGACCGTCAGGCCAAGTTTGTCCATAGTCTATCTTTACGTGGAATTTACTGATCTTCACTAAAGACTCAGGTTTAAACGCTTGTTTCGAATATGTTTTCAATGACACAAAGCGCAGTGATTGTTTAGAAACTGTTAGTTCAGACGTTAACGCTGACATCAACCGTGCGTTGACTTTTTTATTGTCGACTTGCTCCACCGTGTCGTCAATATCTGCGCTGACCATAGTTGGAATATGGAATATCCACGTCGTTTCGGTTTCATTAATAAGTGCGGGGTTATCTGGAAATCTAGCGGAGTTAATTAATAAACTGCTTTCCCAGTTTAGCCCAGTTTGTGCTTCATGCTGTGTAGAGTTATCCAATAGTGTGATATGTTCTTCTCCACTTGAGGTTAAACTCAGTAACTTTGCAGTGGATTTTGATTCCCCTGTTGGCTCCTCGTGAACTTCTACAAATGAAATAGACTTGCTTGCCAGCAGCAATGCCCGATCAGACTCAACTTTAAGTAATGCCTGTTGGTAAGCCAATTGCGCGGCGGTCGTCGCTATACTTTCGTTTTTATTCTCAGCAGCCATAATGGGCATAACGGCCAATGATAAAATTAATAATATTTTATATAGTGTCATATTTAACCTCTGCGTCTATTTTCTCAGTAGCCGTTTTGTTCTGTTACATGCAGCTGACTGGCTTTAATATAAAGCAAACCGGGTAATGTTGAGAGTAGTAAAAAAATCACAATGATCACAATATACCCAGTAAAACCAGGGCTTTGTAATTCATTCGTGTGCGGTACTAGATAGTCGTTAATGGTGCCAGCGCAATTGATTATGGTATGCACGATAATGGCAGGCCATAGTGACTGTGTGAAGTACACGAGCCCAGCAAAACCGATGCCGATCAAAGTCGCAAATATGACTTGTGCGCCAACGTCTATCATAGGCATATGGTATAGGTTACCAAGGTGCGCTAAACCAAACACGATAGCTTGGAACACAGCGGCAAGGAGTACGCCTTTCTTGGTCGCTCCCCAAGCTTTAAGTAATATGTAAAAACACATACCACGCATGAGAACTTCTTCGAAAAACCCAGTTGCAAAATTTGAAAAGAGCCAGGCAATTAGCACCTGCGTTGAAAGTTGTACTTCAGCCCAATTTGCACTTGTCATACTTAAAAGTGCAATGAGTAGTAGTGGGGTGGTACAAAGAAGCCACTTAGGGTGCCAAGATGAGTATGGTGAAGTGACCCCGACGCTTTTAGTCCAACCAAATTGTTTTAGCATACTAAGTATGGCAGCAGAACTGACCGTAATGAGCATTAATCTTGGCCAATTAAATAATGGAACTGGGGTTGGCTCGAATACTTTGACAACAAATAATGCGCCGACAAACAAGCACGTCATGATGATGGTGACCATTGCAGGGTATATATGCATATATTTTTTAAGTTTGTTCAATTGTAAATTCACTGGTTGCGTTAATTTGGCGCTACAATATCGTAAATAGCGTAGTATCGCGTATTATAAAACTCTATAAGTTTCTATAATTCTATATTTAACAGTTGCTTACTGTTTTTTGTGAAAGGGGGAACCTATGATGTTTTATATGACCTAAACAATAATAATTGGATTGAGAACAAGCATGTTAAGCTATTTTCAGGTTGGTGAGTGGTTATTTTACCCCCATAAAAATGAAATTCATTGTAAAGAAGAAGTGTTTAAAATCAGGCCTAAAACAGCCGAAGTATTTAAGGTATTACTGCAAGCCAATGGTGAAATAGTCAGTAAACATGATTTACTGCAACAAGTCTGGAACGACGTAATCGTTGAAGAACATGTTGTTTTTCAGTCTATGACTGAATTGCGTAAAATTTTTAAGGGCACATCAACGATAAAAACACACCCACGCAAAGGGTACTCCATATCGGAAACTATCACTGAAATTGATATGCACAGTGGACGTGAAGAGCCAGCTTCTAGCATAAGGTCGCGTTTTAAATTAGACGACCATAAAAAATATTATTACTTAGCTCCCCTAATTGTTTGTTTATGTTTGTTGCTTTTATTAGCTGTAAAGTACAGCACGGGAAATCACGTTGCGAAACAGGGTTCTGTCATGGTATTACCGGTCACGAACAGAATCGAAGACTCTGAACATATGTGGGTCAAATATGGCGGTATGGATCTGTTGATTAAATACTTACAACCTCAGTTAGATGCACCAGTATTACCTACTGAAGAGGTACTTGATACATTAAAACGTGCTGATGTTAACCAAGAAGAATTTGATGAAGTAACGGTTTCAAGGTTGTTTGAAGTATCAGGTGCAGAGGTTATTGTTGTGCAAGCTATGTCTGGGTACAGCGGAGATTATCAGCTTGTGTATAGTATTTATAAGAAAGGGAGTATCACGCGGGGTGCGTTATTTGCTGATAATACCAACCAGTTATACTCCGATTTATATTCACTGATACTGCATTCTATGGGGGTGACTGAGATTAGCGAAATTCAAACGTATCAGCACAACTTTGCAAATGAGATGCTTGCGACCGCGATAGATGAGATGCAATCCGATAGTTTTACAACCGCAGTGACTATGCTTCAAGCTGTGCTTGTCACTGAACCTGAGAATCTCTTAGCAAGTAGAATGCTAGTAAAGTCATTGGTTTATTTAAATAAATATGAAGAAGCCAAGCAAGCAGCCAAGCGAGGGATTGAGTATGCGATTAAAAATGGTGATACGAAAAATTTAGGCAGACTCCTGTTTTGGCAAGCGTTAAGCACGACTCAGCAAAGGCAGTTCGATGAGGCTTTGGCGATTTTGCATCAAGTTAAAATTAAAAGTGAACAAACCAATGATTTATTGTATTTAGCGAATACATACAGAGTGATTGGTAAAATACATCTTCATAAGAAAAAATTCAGCCAAGCAAGAGAGGCTATCTTTGAGGCGTTAAGGTTTTATCAAACCATTCAAGAGCCGTATGGGCAATCGAGTATGCATATTGATTTGGGGGAACTGGCATTAGCTGAACAAGATTGGCAAGCAGCCATATCATCGTTTAATACCGCACTGGCCCTTGCAACTAAAAGTAACATAAGTCAGCTTGTTACTATGTCAAATGAATGGATAGCGAAAACTAATGAGGCAAGAAATGGCACAATAAACTAAATTGAGAGTGATTTAGGTTGTTACCTATTCTGGGACTTAGCTGGGAGTTTGTTCCTTTTTCATTTTTTGTATCTGAAAATAGCCAGCGCTTTTTTGATGCGTTTGAAATGAATAAAGAAGGTCATCATTACGTAAAGTGTTTATGAATGGGTCTCAAATTGCCACTGTGACATAGCGAGATTAGCACGCTTTAAACCATTCACGTCAAAGCTATTTAGGAAGAAGTTGATTTAAGGGCGTGCATTTAAGGATATGCATTTAAGTCATGTGTATTTCAGGTAAGTTGGCTGTCCCACATTAGACAATGGCTCAAAGGCAAGTATTGTTTAATGTGGTACTTCCTAACCTAATTCATAGCGTTACGATCCCTTTTTGAAGTATTCATAGCAAAATCAAATACTAATCAAGCAAGTGCCAAGCGAGTTGTTTAATAACTCGTGGTTCAGTACAAGTTCACCAGCTAGCCTAAAAGCTTTATAAAATTTAATATCTTAAGGATAGAAATAGTTTACGATATAAACTAATCTAAGATTACTTGCATTTCATTTTTCATGTGATGAATTACGGCGGCTTCAAAAACTTCTTATGAATAAACAGTTCACTTTAATCCGCATCATCGTATTGCTTACAACAATAGCTTCAACGTATTGTTTTGGCCAAATCCCCATGCTTGCGAATGAATATTCTGTGAAAAAGCTCACCGCAGAAGATGGCTTTGTGTCCTCAGAAATTTATTCGATTATTCAAGATCAACAGGGGTTACTGTGGTTTGGAACCGCAGAAAATGGGGTGATGCGATATGATGGACGTAAAGTCACCCTGTTTGAGTTTGATAGTACCAGTACTAATGGATTGTCACACAATGATGCTGGCAACTTAATGCAAGATAGGCATGGTAATGTATGGGTTGGTACCTGGGGCGGCGGTGCAAATCGATATGATCCACAAACGGGGCAGTTTGAGAATTTTTTGCATGATCCGAAACGCCCAGAGTCATTATCTGCAAACCGGATCCAGTCACTGTATCATGCCTTAGATGATTCAATTTGGTTAGGTTCTTATGATAAAGGGTTAAATCGATACCTGGGTAACAACCAGTTTGAGCACATCGTCAAAGCCCAGCAAGGAAATTTAGGCTTGTCACATAATCGAGTCTGGGATATTGAAAATAATGACGTACATAGCTTATGGGTTGCCACAAGTTATGGTTTAAACTTGTATAATAAGACAACGCAAACCTTTCACTACTTCTTCCCGAATCCAGATAACAATACGCCCACAGGCGCTAATGAAATAAGACATATATTAAAAGCATCAAATGGGAAACTTTATGTGGGTACACAAAAAGGCCCTTTTATTTTTGAACCGACGGTAGGCCAGTTTACACAACTTGGTGTTGTGGGTGAAAGCCATTTAGGTCAAGTAAATTCAATGATTGAAGATCATGAAGGACACATTTGGTTTGTGACAAGTAAAGGCGTGTTTAGGTTGTCACATTTGAGCCAGAAAATAGAACAGCTTGATCTTGAGCACAATAGTGGCCTACGCGTGATTTTTGAAGATAATTCGAAAACAATTTGGATCACAAATGAAGTGCATGGGATATATAAACTGGTACCACACCGAAAGTTTAAATCTATTAATAGCCCAGAGCTTGTTGCGCCTAACGGCATTATAACGGATGACAATGGTGATTTGTTGATAGTAACGTCATCGTCTGAACTATTTAAATGGCATATTTCAACACAAAGATTAGAACCACTTGCCTCTTCAATTTTTCATGCGCTCAATGGCTTTGACGAAAATAGATTATTAGAGCGACCAGTCTTATACCTCAGTGATGCCCACACATTATGGGTAGCGCAAGATGAAGGGTTGGCTAAATTTGATTTAGCAACGAAACACATCGAGTTATTAACGTACCCTGATACTGAGCCGCATCATGAAGAGTTTCGAGAAATACGGGCATTGAATGTTGATAAACACGGCAAACTTTGGATCGGTACCTATAAGAATGGTGTTTACACTTATGATATTAAGAATAAGAAATTTAGTCACTTAGATGAAAAGCTTGGCCTGTCACACCCAGAAGTTTTGGAGATATACAAAGATAACGCACACAATATGTGGGTTGGTACCGGTGAAGGTGTTAATTTGTGGCTCGAAGAGCGTCATCGTTTTCAGTCTTTCATAACTAACAAGTACAAATCAGATAGTTTATTGGGCAGCATTGTCCAAGATATACATCAATCACGAGATGGTAATATATGGATTGCCACACAAAAAGGGCTGAATTTATATCAACCACAATCGCAGAGTTTTACCCATATAAGCACGGAACATGGGCTACCAACCACATTAATACGGGCCATTGCTGATGATAAAGAAGGTAATTTGTGGTTAACCACGAACAAAGGTGTTTCTAAGTACGCGCCGTTGACCGGTGATGTGGATAATTTCGACAGCCAAAATGGTTTGCTCGGGTTAAACTATTACCCTAGTAGTTTAATTAAGGGTAAAGATAATACGCTATTTACGAGTAGTCAGAGGGGAATAGAATACTTTAGTACCTTGCCCCTTGAGTCGAGTCAAAGTGAGCCTAACTTGATTTTAACTGGTTTTAGTAAAATGGGGCAGTCAGCAAAGCTTGGCATGCCATACTCTTATGTAACTGACATTGAAATATCTTATCTAGATTATATTTTCTCTTTTGAGTTCTCTGTGCTCGACTTTATTTCTCCTAGTAAAAATCAATACGCTTATAAATTGGTTGGGTATGATGATAATTGGATTGAAATAGGCAATAGAAATACGGCGTCATTCACAAACTTAGAT
This sequence comes from Pseudoalteromonas sp. MMG012, assembly GCF_018100875.1. Classification (NCBI taxonomy): domain Bacteria; kingdom Pseudomonadati; phylum Pseudomonadota; class Gammaproteobacteria; order Alteromonadales; family Pseudoalteromonadaceae; genus Pseudoalteromonas; species Pseudoalteromonas sp. MMG012. The sequence goes on along the minus strand of NZ_JAGJEF010000095.1, from coordinate 3,339 downwards.
GGTGGCTCGTATCAATTTCAGGTCAAAGCAACAAACAGTAATGGTAAGTGGGGAGAAAATATTCTCTCTATTAACTTGTATGTGTCACCGCTGCCATGGCTAACGTGGTGGGCATACTGTTTATATGCACTGATACTTGCGTCAATTATTTTTGTAGTTATTTACATGCGGACCCGCTTGCAAAAAGCGGAAATTATTCGACAGAAACAGTTTGTTGTGCAACTCGAAGAGCAAGTATCAGAAAAGACGGCATCACTCGAAACACAAGCGCGCGACTTGGCCGATGCACTACAAGAAGCGGAAGCTGCGACACAGCTAAAATCAGAGTTTTTAGCCAATATGAGCCATGAGATCAGAACACCCATGAATGGTGTTTTGGGTATGCTAGACATTTTAAAAAACACTGAATTGACCTCAGAGCAAGCCCATTCGGTCAATATAGCCAGTGCAAGTGCACACTCCTTATTGACTTTAATAAATGATATTTTGGACTTTTCAAAAATCGAAGCAGATAAACTTGAATTAGAATACATCGATTTCGATTTAAGAAAGCTCATTGAACAGCTATCGGAATCAATTGCTTTGCCCGCTCAAAAAAAAGGGGTGGAGATCATCCTAGATTTAGCCGATATCCATACGCAACACGTTAATTCTGATCCCGGTCGTATTAGGCAAATTCTCACTAACATATTAAGCAATGCGATTAAGTTTACCGAGCAAGGAGACGTTACCATTAGTGCGCAGCTTGAAGCCACGAATGATGCGGATCAATATGTATTTAAATGCCTTATTCGAGATACTGGAATAGGGATCCCCAAAGCGAAAATTTCCGCGTTATTTGATTCTTTTAGTCAGGTTGATACATCTACAACAAGAAAATATGGTGGCACGGGGCTCGGACTTAGTATCACAAAAAGGTTGTGTCAATTGCTCAATGGAGATGTGACGGCATCAAGTGAAGAGGGGCTAGGGAGCTGCTTTACCATAACATGCTTGGTGAACAAAAGTACTGTTGAAGGGAAAGAAACCCCGTCGTATGAGCACTTAAACCTAAACTTACTTATTGTTGATGGAAATGCCTCTAGCATTGATGCGCTTCGCAAACAGTATGAGCAGTGGGGAGTGAAAGTGTTTCAAGCAATGAATGCAACCGATGCCATATACATGTGTAATAAACATTCTATATCTAATGATTTGGCTAAATTCGATACTGTGCTTTTCAATAACAACTTGCCTGACATGACAGGTGAACTGTTGGTGAAAGCGCTTAAAAAAGAAGAAAAGTACGCGAATTTAAAGCTGGTAATGATGACTCAGTTAGGTGAACAGTATGATACCAACGAGATAAAGAAAAGTGGGGTGAATAGTGTCTTTTCAAAACCGGCTACAGCTTTTGATTTACTTAATACCTTAGCGATTACCAATGAAGAGATCAAAGCTACTTTATCTGATGGGCACCAGAGCACACAACAAGCAACTCATGATGAATTGATTGTCAGTGATAATGAATGGGTTAAGCGGACTCATGTACTGTTAGTCGAAGATAATAAGGTCAATCAGCTTGTTGCATTAAGAGTGTTAAGTAATATGGGATTAATAGCCGATGTGGCTGAGAATGGGGTGGAGGCATTAAGTAAACTCAAGGAGTCAAATGATACTCGCCCTTATACCGTCATTTTGATGGATTGCCAAATGCCTGAAATGGATGGCTATGAAGCGACAAAGCATATCAGAGAGGGGCAAACGGGTCGTTATTATATGTCTATTCCAATCATTGCTATGACCGCAAACGCCATGCAAGGAGATAAACAAAAGTGCTTAGACGCCGGTATGGACGACTATATAACGAAACCAATAGATGCGAACAATGTTTTGCAAGTCGTACAACATTGGGCTCATCAGATTCATGGCTGAAGCGGTGACAGATTACTGAGATTAATTAAAAGTACCGTTTAAGCCATACTATCTTGTATGGCTTAAACGCACTTTTAGGAGTCTCGTTATTTACTGATTAGAGAAGAAATTAGCCCCTGCTCGATAGTCGTGCTTGCCTGTGGTACTGCGCTTTAGGCCGCCAGTGACAGTGGATAGTTCACCGTTTGCTTCGGTATATCGGCCACCAAGTACTACTGCGGCACGGGCTGTGGCTTTGTTCTGTGAGCCACCAACAACCACAGCAAGTTCACCGGAGGTTTCATTAAATTGGCCATCGCTAATAGCCGAAGCGCGCGCTTTTGCGGTATTGTGACGACCTCCAACAATACTGGCTAAATGCGCTTCGACATTATGAGATTCTCCGGCAGAAATACTGCCCCAGCTCACGCCAGCGGCAATGGTATTACCTGCGCCACCAAAAATGGTGCTGTAGTCACCATGGGCTTCATGGTATGAACCTGACAGCACTGTTGAAGCAATCCCATTGACTTGATTGAAGACACCTGCGACCACGGCAGAGCGGCTTGTTACTCGGTTATTCGCGCCTGCGATAATGGCACCCGTTGACTGGTAACTATGGCCATCTCCAATAACTAAGTTATGAGAGCCTGTATGAGAGTATGCAGGGGTGCCAGTGGAGGTATTAATAACGTTATAGCCAAGAATAAGGTTACCCAGTCCATTGGCTGAACTTGTGCCATCAAAGCTTTGGTGTGTTTTATTACTGCCATTGGCTAAATGCAAGTTACACCCATTGATCACAAGCGTGTTATCTACTTTAGTCATACATTGTAAAATTGCACGTAACGCGTGCTCGCTTTGTATAGGGTCATGGCCATGGTCATGTGAGTTAGCCATTACACTGCCAGTTGTGATGCCAAGGCTAATAAGTACTGCGATTTTATGTAGGTTGAACATAGTATTTTCCTTAAATTTTATTTATTTCGTTGCATTACTTTTCAGAAAAGAAATAACCGGCTTGATAGTTATCTCGGCCACGAACTGCGCGCTTTAGACCGCCACCAATGGTCGATGTGAAGCCATTAGCTTGGTTTGCTTCTCCACCTAAGATAGCACTGAGTTCGCCTGTTGCTTTATTGTTTATCCCACCAGTAATGCTAGAGCTTGGCCCAGTTGTGCTGTTTAATGTACCGCCTAAAATGACCGAGCTTTGTCCGGTTGCGATGTTTTGCTCACCTCCGAGTACCATTGAGAAGAAATTACTCGTTGTATTTCGTTTACCGCCAGCTATGACGGCAAAGTTATGCAGGTCTGGCGTGTGGTTTTCTTGGCCACCTAAAATGACAGAGAAGAGGCCTTCTGCGGTATTTGATTCTCCTCCCCAAACGGCGCTGTGAAAGCCTTTAGCTGAGTTGAACTGGTAATCCTCCCATTTTTAATAGT
>NZ_JAGJEF010000094.1:0-14753 GCF_018100875.1 Pseudoalteromonas sp. MMG012 | reverse complement strand
TATTTATAAAACATTTTCTATTCCAAAACCCTTACTCAAATCTGAGGTTATTTAACTTGCGGGTAAATAGTACCAAGCTTACACTGTTTGCTCTTTTGTACAGCACGAGATTTCAATGACACAGTTAAGCATCTTAGTTGGCTCGCAAAACCCAATAAAAATAAATGCTGCAAAGCAGGTTTTTAGCAATTACTTTCCTGATAAAAACATCCATTGCGAAGGGCTACATGCGCCTTCCTTGGTGCCTGAGCAACCTTTAGGGGAAGAACAAACACGACTTGGCGCACAAAATAGGGTCGAGTATTTAATGCAGCATCACAAAGCTGATTATTACTGTGCAATGGAAGGCGGCGCACACCAATTTAGCTATGGTCCTGCAACATTTGCCTATGTCGTAATAGCAAATTCACAGCACACCAGTGTAAACCGCAGCAGTAACCTACCGCTCCCTCAAGTGATTTTTGACGCACTGATCGCAGGAGAGGAGCTTGGACCGGTAATGGACAAAACTTTCAACACCACCAACATAAAGCAAAAAGGCGGTGCGATTGGCTTGCTTACCAATAACTTAGCAACAAGAGAAAGTACCTACACGCAAGCCTTAACCTTGGCTATGGCACCTTTCATTCATGCAGAGCTGTTCAACAATCAATAAAGGGTACTATGAAATACACACATATTTTATTTGATGCCGATGAAACCCTGTTTAGCTTTAATGCATTTGCGGGGTTGCAAATCATGTTCGCACAATATGGGGTCACATTTACTGCTGAGCACTTTACAGAGTATCAGCAGGTCAACGCACCATTATGGCTGGATTATCAGGCAGGCCGTATCGATGCCAAAACATTACAAGTTACTCGCTTTTCATCGTGGGCCAACAAGCTCAATGTACCTGCGGAGCAACTCAACGAAGGGTTTTTAACGGCAATGGCTGCAATTTGTGAACCTTTACCCGGTGCGCGCGAATTATTAACCCAGTTACAGGGTAAAGCCAAGCTAGGGATCATTACCAATGGGTTTGCCGCATTGCAGCAACGTAGATTGGCTCACACCGGTCTTACTGAACACTTTGAGAACTTGGTTATTTCTGAGCTAGTCGGCATTGCAAAACCAGACCCCAAGATTTTCCAACACACTTTATCGCTTTTTGGTGAGCCAAATAAATCTAAAGTACTGATGGTCGGTGATACCCCGAGTAGCGACATTTTGGGTGCTAACCAGTTTGGTATTGACAGCTGCTGGTTACAGCACCAGAATCAATCATGCCCAGCTGACATAAAGCCTACTTATACTGTGCGCTCATTGAACGAGTTAGCCCGTTTGTTGGCTGAGGAATAGTGGGGGTAACACAAGGGAAAAAAGATAATGAGGTCAGAGTAATCTCTAACCTCATGAATAACACTGTCAGTGAGTTAGACCGCGTTACGTTGACGCAACACTTCAAACAAACACACTCCAGTTGCCACAGATACGTTCAAACTTGATACCGTGCCAACCATAGGAATTTTCACCAAAATATCACAATGTTCACGAGTTAAACGGCGCATACCATCTCCTTCTGCCCCCATGATGATTGCAATTGGGCCCGTTAAGCTGGCATCAAACACATGCGTGTCTGTTTCACCAGCGGTACCCGCAACCCAAACACCCGCCTCTTTAATATCACGCAGAGTACGTGCAAGGTTGGTGACTTGGATCAACGGCACCGTTTCTGCAGCCCCACAGGCCACTTTACGAGCGGTACCAGTTAATTTTGCCGACTTATCTTTTGGCACAATCACGCCATGTACACCCGCAGCATCAGCACTACGTAAACAAGCTCCTAGGTTATGCGGATCAGTGACACCATCTAATACTAAAAAGAAGGGATTGTCTTCTCTGGCAATGATGTCATCTAAATCTCGTTCGCTGTAAGTACGTGCCGCTTTCACATTAGCAATAATACCTTGATGTTGCTCACCTTTTGATTTGTTATCTAACGCTTTACGCTGCATAAACTGCACCGAAATGCCAAATCTACGTGCTTCATTAATGATTGGATTTAAGCGTTTATCTTCACGCCCTTTTAATGCGTAGATCTCTAAAAAGCGCTCAGGCTCTTTGTTTAAAATGGCTTCAATAGAATGAAAACCATAAATTAATTCATTACTCACTGCGTTTATGCTCCAGTGCTTTTACGTTTACGGGCGTTTTTACCAGGGCGCTTTGCTTTGGCTTTTTTGGCTTTAGGTTTTGCTTTGCCTTTAGTCACTTCAGCACTCGACGATTTCGCTTTTTTCAGCTTACCTTTCGGCGTGGTCTTTTTACCCTTACTCGGCTTTTTAGACGGCTTACTCTGCTCATCTTGCTGGTCTTTGCTGGGGATTTTACCTGCTTTTAGCTGTGAACGCACACTACTTGGTGCATGTTGTTTTGATTTAGCCTGTGGTTTTGCACGTCGACGTGCGTATCTATCAGGTACCGCCTCTCCCGCCAATACCAAGTTAACTCGACGCTCGTCTAAGCTCACAGACGCAACTGTCACAGTAAGCTTATCACCTAAACGGTAAACTGAGTGGGAGTGCTCACCAATGAGGGTATGCTTGGCCCCATCATATTGGTAGTACTCTTGCCCCAAGTTAGAAACATGAATTAAGCCATCAATTTGCAAGTCATCTAAGCGAACAAATAAGCCAAAGTTGGTCACTGACGACACCACACCAGAGAATTCATCTCCTACATGATCTTGCATGTATTCACATTTGAGCCAGTCAGCCACTTCTCGGGTCGCATCATCAGCACGACGTTCAGTGGTCGAGCATTGCTCACCTAACCTATCGACTTCATCATTTTCGTAAACATAAGCACCCGATGTTTGCTGGCCTTGGCTTGCTAATATACCTTTAATCGCACGATGAACCACTAAATCAGGGTAACGGCGGATAGGTGATGTAAAATGCGCGTACGCCGACAGCGCGAGTCCATAGTGTCCAATGTTATCAGCCTGATACACGGCTTGCTTCATAGAGCGTAATAACATGGTCTGGATCAATTCTTTTTCTGGGCGATCACCCAATTTTGCCAGCGCCGCCGTTAATTCTTTTGGCTCAGGGTCGTTAGGCAGTAAACTTTCAATGCCTAAGTCATTTAAAAATTGTCTAAAGTGACTGAGCTTTTCTTGGTCCGGCTCATCGTGAATGCGATATAGCGCGGGTGCTTCATGTTTTTCTAATAGTTTAGCCGCTGACACATTGGCTAAAATCATACATTCTTCAATCAGCTTATGCGCATCGTTGCGTACCAAGGGCACGATAGATTCAATTTTGCGATGGGCGTTAAACACAAAGCGAGTTTCAACGGTTTCAAACTCGATGGCACCTCGTGTCTGACGTGCCGACTTCAATGCCATATACATTTGCTGTAAATCAGTCAAATGCGGCACAACCGCGGCATATTGTTCGCGCAGTATTTCATCACCTTGCAAAATAGCATGTACTTTGGTGTAAGTGAGGCGTGCATGTGAGTTCATGATCGCTTCGCAAAAACGATAACCAGACAACTTACCCGCTTCAGAGACCGTCATTTCTGCCACCATGCATAAGCGGTCGACTTCTGGGTTCAGTGAACACAGTCCATTCGACAGCACTTTAGGAAGCATCGGGATCACTTGCTCAGGAAAATACACTGAGTTACCGCGTTCAATGGCTTCTTTATCCAGTGCACTGCCTTTTGGTACATAATGAGACACATCGGCAATGGCGACCCATAGGCGCCATCCACCTGACTTTTTACGTTCGCAATAAACGGCATCATCAAAGTCCCGGGCATCTTCACCATCAATGGTGACTAACGGTAGCTCGCGTAAATCAACCCGCCCGGCTTTATCAGCTTCTTCAACAAACTCACCATGTTTCGCTACTTGTTCTAACACCGCTTCTGGCCATACATGTGGAATGTCGTGATTACGCAACGCCACTTCAATTTCCATGCCTGGCGCCATGTGATCGCCGAGCACTTCAAGTACTTTGCCCACCGCATTCATTTGTCTGCTTGGGCTTTGTGTGATCTCAACCTGCACCATTTGATTATGGCGCGCCCCATTTTCGCTACCAGGCAATATAATAATGTCTTGGGTAAGACGCGGATCTTCTGGCACCACAACGGCCGTGCCATGCTCAACGAAATAGCGTCCAACAATTGGTGCACGCTCACCCGCGAGTACTTTTATAATGCGCGCTTCTACTTTACCGCCAGAACCACGGCTTGCTGCTTTGGCTAAAACAATGTCACCGTGCAAAACCATATTCATTTGATGTTTTGCAACAAACCAGTCTTTAGGTTCGCCTTCCACCACCAAAAATCCAAAGCCATCACGATGCCCGATCACTCGACCTTTAACCAACCCATCATCGGTTGGGATCACATAACGTTTAAACTTATTGAAATGTAATTGACCGTCACGTTCCATTGCGCGCAAACGACGCTTAAAGGCTATTTGCCGCTCTGATTCGAAGACATTCAAATCACTACAGAGGTGACTAAAGGTGGCCGCTTTTGCTGACACTTTTTTAATGTGCTCTAAAATAAATTCACGGCTGGGAACTGGGTTTTCGTATTTATCTTGCTCTCGGCTAAGGTAAGGATCCTGTTTTGACATTCACTATCTTGTTAATGGAGTTATGTCGTTATTTTAACCCAAAATCGAACAATGAGACAGCCGCAGACAATGAAAGTTTTGTGTAGCCCAGTAGCATTGCTAACATACCCACTGGGCCAGTGCGTTTATTTGTTAAAATTTACCCGTTAAATTGATAAACCAACCTTTTGAGTCATAATCAAAATCCGTTAAATCATCAGAGAATTCGGTAAAGTTATAACCAATACCCACTTTCATATGCTCTCCCACGTGGCGATGAATGGCTGCAAGTGCACCGCTACGCTCGTCTTGCGCACGATCGACAGCTAAATTACGCCACTCTATGGTTGCATCCCAGTTATGTGCTAAATGATAATCTGCTCTGAGTACATGCAACTGAGCAGTTGAGTCAAACCAAGGTCCTGCGTCGCGCCCTAATCGCACCTCTCCTGTACGCTGAGCAAACTTAGCCCCCACTCGCCAACGCGAAGTTAAGCGGTAATTCACATCAACTGACCATACCGTACTACGTTGCTGTGGGGTGTTATCTAAGCCAATGCCATTGAGTTGCTGCGCAGGTGCTAAATCTTCTAAATAAGTCACACTCGCCATCGCAGACCAAGGGCTTACTTCAACAGGGCGATAAGCAAATCCTAACTGAAACTCCGTAAAGTCACTGTTTAAGCCACTATTTTCAGTTTCAACATTACTCTCACTTATTGCTGTATCAAGGCGTAACTGCGCACGCCAATCGGGCGACAGTTTTGCAGTAAAGTTATGACGCATTAGCCAGTTTGTACGCTGCTCATTATCGGTGCTATCTTGACGATACTCTAAAGCACCAGACCAGCGTAGACCTTGATGTAAATAGCCTAACCCTAAAGTCACACTATCTCGCGCCAATTGACCTTGCTCAAATAAATCTATGTCGCCATTTTCAAAGCCCACCTGAACTTGCCAACGTTCATTAATACTATGATCTACCCCATAAGCATGCGTAATACCCGTTTGACGGTCATCTTTTTGGAATTGTTGCTCACCATACACACTGGTTGAATCACTAAAGCGATGCCGAGCGCCGGTTACCCATTGACGCTGTTGACGAGAATTGAATAAATCATCTCCGTCTGGGTCTAATTGATAATTGAGATACACATTTCCTAACGCGCTATAAGCATAATCAACGCCAGCAACAGCCGCAAAGCCTTGCTTTCCTTGAGATGTTTCGCCTTTGAGCGTGATCGCATCAGAAACCTGAATTTCCCCGCCAAAACCAACTCGATCATTGGCTTGACGCGTCGCTTCTTTATCGAGTGTACCTTGTACAAACCCATACGCTAACCAGTCTGTTTTTGGATTATATTTCAGCTGTAAAGCTACATCAGTGCGCTGGCCTTCATCTGTTTGCCCTACCACAAGTGCATTTTCAGATGATACAGCATGTAGCTGCTCACGCTTATCCATACGGATCCCTGCGCTCACTTGCCATTGCTCAGTCAATTCATGTGCAATGTCTAGCTCAGCCGCTTGGCGGTGATACCGCACTTTAACCCTATTCTCGTCAGCTTTCAGTTTAACCTGCGTATCAGCAGTTGCTTGCCAGCTTAATAAAACCCCTGCGGTTTGCGCTTCATCGGCATTTACTTGGCCAAGCCCCGCGAAGCCTTGTTGTAATTTTTGCCAATACACATTGACCTTGCCATCATTATTTAACCCCAATTCGTGCCATGTAGAGGCAGCTTCAACGCGCACCCCTTGAGCTTTTGTGGGGGTTTCTGCTGATTGTATATTGTCAAAACTAAAGCCACCATTGAAAGTACTTAACGCACTCGCAATACCTTGTGTTTCCGCCGCCTCAACCTTCACATAACTGTGTTCACTGTGCCGATATATCGCATCTAAGCCAAATAAGTTATCATCATACTCATCAAGCTTTTGCTGACGTACTGTTGCGCCGATTTGCACTTTGTCGTTTAACCACTGACTAACACGGCCACCATAGGTCAAATTGTTTAGCTGCGAAAATCCTGCGCTGTATTCATAATTAGCAATTAGATAAGTAGGATTGTTATCTAAGCTTGCAGCACGGACTAATAAGTCATCAAATTCAAATGACGACAAAGGTTTAGTGAGTAATATACGCCCTTGCAAAGCATCAATATCATAATCTTGGCCTGCAACCAATGCCCGACGCACTAACACTAAACCCGAGGTTTTATCGCGTACTTCAACCGCTACTTGCTCAGAGCCAATAACAATATCTTGATGTTGGAGATAATAAAGCGAGCCTCCGGTGGCACGATGCGTTTCATAGGCAGGTAGGGTTTCAGCTTCCGCGACAAATAACTCTGCACCAGCGGCATGTTCACCAAATTGTGTTACATCATCGCTGACATACTTCGCTTGCAACCCGTATAAGCCACGCTCAACTCGGCTTAACTCTGTATCGCTTATTTGCGTATTAAAGTTACCCCATAAAACCTGATTATCATCTTTGGCAATTTTTAAATACAGCTTACCATTACTTGGCGCATCATCTCGTGTGGTGGAGTCATCAGCAAATTCACTCGGGTGGGCTTGTTCTTCCAAACGCCTAAATAAGCTTTTTGGATCTTTTTGGTGAATGTTCGAAAATAGCTCGTTAAGGGGCGCTTCACGAGTATCGATTCTTGCTGTGACATGGTACTCGTCTTGCCATTTTCCTGTGATGTAACCCGCCAAACGACCGTCAGCAAATAACTCTCCATCTTTATGCTGAGTTTTATTGAGCAAATCAACCGGCCCATTATGGCTATTTTGCCCAATCGTTAAATCAGCCATCGCCACATAAAACCAATCACTTTTTGGTAGCGCTAAATCACGGTGGATCAAAGTGCCATTGCCATCATCATCTAGTACGGCAACCTCTGCACGATGAAAGCCGGAACGAACAATTTGCTGATGGACAAATTTACGCTCACGGGTGATAGCCACCACGCGACCTAAAAAGAACACATGATGCTGCTCCGGCACTTGCTCGCCATATAATGTTAGCGTGCCTCCCGCTACTTTGATATTTTGCTTTTCTAACTGGGACTTGCCGTAGCTTGTCAGTAAGTACCCTGTTACTTTCTCTGGCTCTACCGCAAATTTCGGCCGAAAGTCGGCGCTATTAAGTATTGTTTCATCAAAACGGCCGCTGTTGTCATACACTCTCAGTCGGTACGATAAGCTCATGCCTAGCAGGTTACTAGGTAATCGCCACTTTCCTTCTAAATTATCATTCAATGATACTTTACTAAGTACTTGCTGGTCATCCGGCGCCATAACCAAGACTTCTGCATATTTTATAAAGCTGCTGTAGTTACTGTAACCCTTTAAATGCATCATCAAGGTATTACCCGATTGGGATAACGCGTGTTGAATACTGAGCTTAGGTAGTGCTTCAAGTGGGTCGTATTTCAATTGCAGCTGCATTTTTTTAAGCGCCACATCTGCACAGCGCTGTTGATCAGCATTATTGGCGCTATCACCAGACGCAAACGGTTGCCCATCCAGTGTAATCGTCATTGCAGGTTGTGGTAATAGCGCGTTGTCACATATCAGCTGTCGTTGTGGCCCAGCTTGTATCATTGTTTTGGTTGTGGTTTTTTCTTCAACATACACCGCTATTACTTCAACACGGCGATTTCGCGCCATGCCCGCTAAGGTGGCGTTACTGGCAATGGGTTCGCGATTTGAACGGCCAACAGTGGTAGTCGTATCACTTTTTAGCCCTAATTGCTGGCGGAAGTAGCCAGCCACAATATCCGCTCGATGCTCTGACAGGCCCTGATTGGTTTTATAAATTTTCTTCGCATTCGGGCTGAGCCGTTGGCTGTCAGCATGGCCAATGAAGTGTAATTTTAATTGTTTTTTTCCGCGAAGCTGACCAACAATAAAATCCATTTCTTGTTTTGTTGAGCCGGTTAGAAAGTGCTTTCCTGACACAAAACGAATCGCAGAATCTTTCACATAATTGGCTTCTTTGGCGACTTGCTCTGTCTGTGTTTGCCCTACCTCTTTGTCACTGACGGGCGCTAGCGCGTGTAGCACAAAGTGTTTTTGTACTAATTGCTGCTCAGTATTACTGGCAACATCCGGATTACGTGCAGTGTTATTTTCTAAGCTTGCGGCATATGCCAAATTATTTATGTTGCAGCTTAACGCAATCAAAACTGAAACCGATACAGGGTTTAAAGCACTTAATTTAATCATGGGGAACCCCTTTTTTCGCGCTCTGGGGCTGCGAAAATACCGATTCGACAATTTCTTCTTCCACTGTCAAGGTGTGATCCTTATTGCTGTCTTGCCATTGCTCAACAAGCCATTCTTTTAGATGCGCAACACGCTGTTGCGCTATCTCATAACCTTCATTTTTAGCATCACGGTATGCCAGTCTTATCACCACATCTGTTGATGCAACAGTATTCAGTAGTTGATTTAACTGCGCCCGATAGTTTGCTTTGATCTGTCCATTTTCAAATGCTTCATCACTTAATTGAATACGTGCCACACGATGAATGCTGGCAGCAAAATTAGCTTCCACATTTTTACCTCGCGTAAGACGCACCACTCGAGGGTTTTCTGTCGTCACTCGATACCCAGACGGTAAGCTTCGTGTATCAACCTTAATGATAAAATTGCTACCTCGACTTTGATGTGGCACATCGGCACACGCAAGGTGATAACGACCATATTGATCTGTAGTGATCCAAAGCCCTTGTGCTGTGGCTAATTTAACTGCTGGTAAGCCGGGTTCTTGAGGCTCATGAATGCCATTACGGTTCATATCGTCAAATACTTGCCCAGTTAAATCACTACAGTCCATGATTGAATCAGGGATCACACGCACGGTTGCACTAGCGATATTTGAAATGCGCTTGGTATTTAAACCATTAAATTGACCACCACTAAACTCAGCCCATGCTTGGTTGACAAACTTGCCTTCACTCACACCAGCACCAACGACAACCAGTAAATCAATCAGCACACTTTGCTGAGGTGACAAGGTGCGTCCATTCCAACGCAACTGACGTCCCATTTGTTGTGGTTCCATGAATTGCCCGTCAATGCGAGCACTTCCTGTAACATACTTAAACCCAGCAGGAAGCTGATCAATAAAATCAACTGGGTTAATGCTTATTTCTGCACGATTATGAATGGCAATGTGATACGGGATCAGCTCACCAATCACCACATCTTGTTTCAGTGCTTTTTTACTCACTTGCACCATACTTTCATCATAAGGATCTAATGGAATATGGTTGTTTACCACATTACCTGATGGCAGTTTTGGCTGGATGAAAAAACGGGTATAGTACTGCGTAGAGTCCATTGAGGCATAGATGCCTTGTGAATCGCTAGGACATGCCAAAGGATCATGTTTTACCGTCGCTAATGTCGGCGCGGTATTTACTTTATGTACCGTCACAGGTAATTCATGAGCACCGACTTTAAGCTGCACATCACATACAGGTAATTGCTTTGACAGGCCGCTGTAATAACCACTTGGTGAAGTCACCTCTAAACGGTATTCACCAGCTGGCGCTTGTGCAAATAATAAAAATTGATAGAAACCATCATCCCCAGTGGTTTGCTCCACATTCGGCTGCCCCCCCACCAAATGTAAATCAGGATCAAACCCCACTGGACCTGTGATCTCAATTTTTGCACCTTGTATTGGCGTACGTGAATTGACATCGTAAATCACCCCTGATGGATCAACTGGAAGAGATTGTTCAGACACATGCTCTCCGGCACTGAGCACAATATTTAAAATAGTGCCTTTGTCTGTATTGGTATCAGGATCATTTGATACTGGAATGCCATAAATCACGCCTCCCTGAGGATGACGAAAACGCACTTCGTATACCCCCACAGGTAAGCCTTCAAATCGATATTTACCACTTTGATCAGATTCAACAACCGCTAGCGGTTCAGAATCTAATTCGTTAGCCTCACCATTTAATTGATCGGGTAGTAACTCAACTAACCATCCAGCTTGGCCGTTACCGTCATCATCAGAACGGTTATGGTTATTGTCTTGCCAAACCGCACCGCTGATCGCAGCCGGATTCATTAACTGTTCGCCAAAGTTATACGCTGTTGCATCGGTAATATGACGCTCTATGATGATTTCACTGATTTGGTCGTCACCAATTCTCGGGGCAACTACTCCCCCAATACTGCCAGCGGCTTCTTTACCATCTTGGGTATTTTCTGGTTGCGTTTCTGTCAATGCAAAGCCATTTTGATCTGACAGGGGTAAGTTACGGATCTGATAACGACCATAACGATCTGTGGTTGCGGTACGAGAAACACTCTGATTGTTTAAATCTACACCTGAAATATGAATCGCAACATCATTTAAGCCAATTTCTGAACGCTGTTGCTCGCCATCATCGTTTAAATCAACATACACCGTACCGGCAATATGACTGCCACGCTCAGCAAAGTTGTACCCAATGCCATGCCCTCCCAATCCTAGGGTTATATTTAAGAAACCATCATTTTGCAGATTGCCGCCAAGAGAACCCAATTGCTCTTTCCCATCCAGCCAAGCTGTTGGATGTGTTTGAATTACCTGATAAACACCTGGGCGTAAATAGTCGAACAAAAAGACCCCTTGTTCATTACTGGTCGTGACTATTTCTACTGCTTCATTATCTGTTGTTACTCCTGACAGTCTCAGGGTAACACCACTAATACCGATAGTTTCATTGTCATCAAGCAGGCCATTTTCATCACTGTCGACCCAAACGGTGCCGCCAATTGACGCCTTTGGTAATTCAGCAAAATCGAAATACGCATAGTTTTTTGTGCCTAACAACGGAGGTGTGGTGATAATGTCTTGGCCTTTAGAGTTGGCAACCAATTGTGCCATCGCCATTTCTTGACCATCCACGTACTGCTCAGGTTGAAGTTGTTCAATCACATACCCTTGTGCTGAACTCGGGGCTAAATCAGTAAATTGATATTCACCCAATTCATTGGTTCGTGTTTCTTGCTTAACCGCTTCACCGCGATAGTCACTCCCTGATAAAGTGATCAAAACATCACTAATAGCAAGCGCTTGATATTCATTTTTACTTAATAGTGCCGGTAGTTTGGCATCGTCATCCATATCAACGAATACTCTCCCTTGCAATTCGATTGCATAACGCTCAGTAAAGTTATTGTTGATTAAATTGCTGCCAGGCCATACCTGACCAAGTAAAATCACATCAGTTTTATCACTCTCGGCAATACGCTCACCGCCTATGGCATCAAAATTATCAGCGTAATTATTAGGTTGAACTTGACTTAGTTGATAGCCTTGATGATTACTTGGTGGTAACTCAGTGAATTGATAAAAACCGCTTGCATTGGTTTGCACTGATAATTCAATGACTTCGCTATTGATACTGATACCACGTAACGTTATAGCGACGTTCGAAATACTGCGCTCCTCTGAGCTAAGTAATAAATTGTCGTCAGTATCAACAAACACAAAGCCACTGACTTGCGATAACGCTAACTCAGCGAACACTAAACTATCAACATCTTGTGAGGAGTCGAGCACAATATTAAACACGTCATTCTCACTGGTTTGAATTTGACCTGCGAGAGATTCTAGGCCGTCATACCAACCATGAGGCTGTATTTGCTTAATTTGATAGCCACGAATATCACTGGCAGGCAAATGCTCAAAAATAAATGTCCCATTTGAATCACTGCTTACACTGTGGTTAACAACCTCGCCATAACGTGAGGTCCCCGTCAGTGTGATCTCCACTTTGGCAATACCCAGTTCGCCATTTTGCACCAAGCCGTCATGATTCAAATCACTTATCACCACACCGCTGATACTTGAATTCGCCTGTTCCAACTCGGTAAACAAGTAGCCATCTTGCTGAGTACTTTGTGCGACAACAATATTTACAATACGGTCGCTCTCTATGCTTGTTACACCTTGCTTGTAATCAAGGCCATCTAAATAATCCGCTGGTTGAGATTGAAGCAAGCTATAACCTGCAGAGTTCGATGCGTATAACTGCTCAAACTTAAAATCACCCTCGCTGTTGGTAACGGCCGTTGCTTGGACAGAACGATCAAATATATCTGCCCCTTGCAGAGTCACTGTTACATTCTCTAAACCACTGTCTGAAGTGTCAAATTGGCCATTTTGTTGTTGGTCAACAAATACGCGCCCAGTTATTAGCGCATCATTGACGGGTGCTAACTCCGTAAACTCTGCCGTTAATATATTACTGCCCGATACACGCAACTGAGTAATAATATCGGTATTGTCACTGTTGCTTATTAAGCTGTCTTGTACATAATCTTTACCATCAAAGTGATATGCAGGTTGCACTTGGGTAAGTGTATAACCCTGCGCATCAGACGCATAAAGTTGTGTAAATGACGTTCTACCTTGACTATCTGTCAGCGCACTGAAATTTACACTCTCACCCAGTATATTCTTACCCGATATAGATACTTCTGTATTCACCAAAGCTGAATCTATCGTATCCAACTGCCCATTTTGATTTTTATCTGCAAATACAATGATATTGATAGCACTGTCGTTAGCAGGTAATTGTTCGGTTAAATCAACATGTGTCGTACTTGAAGTGGCAACGCTGACTGTAACGACATCGTCAGGGTTGGTTTGCTTGGTATTATTCAGGTAGTCTGCGCCATCAACATATACGTCAGACTGTGTATGAGTAAGGCGATACCCCTTACTATTAGCAGCATACAGCTGTATAAATTCAAACTGACCCTGACTGTCTGATGTCGTACTCAATGATATTTCATTATCAAATAAATCTTTGCCCACCAATTTAATTACATAGCCAGAAAGCGTTTTATCATTCGTACTGAATTGACCATCTTGCGCAACATCAACAAAAATAGTGCCTGTGATTTTGGCATCATTGGCTGGTAACTGCTCAGTAAAATCTAACCGTATATGTGCTGAGTTCACCAATGCTATATTATCGACCACATCACTTTTTTGACTATTGCTAATCGCCTTAGATGCTAAGTAGTCGATACCATCATTGTACAAGGCAGGATGAACCTGTTTTACAGTATACCCTTGGCTATTCGAGGCAAATAAGTTATCAAATGCATAATTCCCCAGCTGATCGGTCGTGGTTTCTAAATTCACCTCACGACCTAGAACATCTTGCCCTGAAAGGATCAGTTCAACGCCAGAAATATGTCTATCTTGGGACTGCTCAGTCCCATCTTGCGCAACATCAAGGTAAACTCGGCCACTGATCTTCGCCTCATTATTAGGATGCTTTTCAGTAAATAAAACCGCGCCTTTCGCTAATGCCACCTGATGTAATTTAATTCCATCTTGCTCTTTAACCACAGCGCCCGATAGGTAATCTCGCCCATCTAAATAAACATCGACCTTTCCTTGCGACAGCCAATAACCGTCAGGCGAGGGCTGGCGTAACTCTGTAAATACAAACTCGCCATTATTATTTGACGTTGTACTTAATTTTATATCAAAGCCAAATTCATCTTTCCCTGACAACTCGAACGAAATATTTGCCAAGCCTTTATCGCCTTTACCAAATACTTTGTCTTGATTAACATCTAAAATCACTCGCCCTTCAAGCTGTAAACTTCCAGCATTCGCTTGCTCGGTAAAGACTACCTTACTTGGTTTACCAACCTTGATGGTCTTAACGACGTTCTTACCCGCATAGGTATTCTGCACACCATCAAGGTAATCTTGGCCATCTTCGTAACTTGGCGTATCTGCGCGTGTCACCATATACCCGTCTGCATTCGGTTGACGCAGTGCGTCAAATTTGAATGCGCCATTGCTATCGGTGTTGGTGGTCAATGACACTGCGTTGCCAAATTCATCTTTACCGCTCAGCGTGACAGTAAGGTTAGTGATCGCCAAATCTTTGCTTTCCTTGATGCCATTTTGATTGCCATCGACAAACACAGCGCCCTCAACACGGGCTTCGCCTGCATTAGGCAGTTCGGTAAAGATCACCTTGCTTGGTTTACCTACCGTAGTGATCTTCACCACATTTTTGCCCGCATAGGTATTCTGTATGCCATCAAGGTAATCTTGGCCGTCTTCGTAACTGGGTGTATCACC
>NZ_JAGJEF010000093.1:0-15010 GCF_018100875.1 Pseudoalteromonas sp. MMG012 | reverse complement strand
TCATCAGTATTTGTGTTACGTTAGACAATAAAATTGTTGAATATATTCTTTTGGCTGGCCCTGCATCGATAGCGCTGAATATCAGCACAATGCTAATTGGCTTTTTAGTAGCCCACGATTTTTTACACAACCGAGCGCAATCGCGAACCATTACATTGGAGGTGGGGCTTCAAAATGGCACCCTCGCACTGCTGATCACAAATGGCATGCTTAACAACCCTGTTATGTCTATTGCGCCCAGCATTTATAGTCTAATCATGTTTTTTACTGCCAGTTTATTTACCTTTATGGTGCTCAGAATACAACCGCCACAGGCTATCATTAATAATAATTAAATTAATAACAATTATTAAAGACTAATCATATTAATACGTTTAGTATTTATTTGAAGGTAAGCTTTGTGTGGCCTCTCATGCTGATTTGAATAAATAACAAGCTGATGTGTGCAACCGCCGTTTACCTTTTTAATCTCGCAATCATTCAAAGGAAAATTAATACAAGGAGCATATGAAATGCAACTCAAAACACGACTTAATACTAAGTCATCCATTCTGTGTGTTGTAGCCACACTCATCGCACAACCTGTTCTCGCAACACAAGTATGTGATTTTGTTATCCCCTCTTCGCAATACAAAATTGATGGTTCACAACTTCAAACATCCCCTGGTGACAGGCTATGTTTGGCGAAAGGTGAAAGAGGCCCGCTCAGAGTAACTAATTTACATGGTTCGCCTGAACATAATATTGTCATAACCAACCAAGATGACACAGTGACCACCATTGAGTATGAATATAGTATCGCAATAGAAAACTCAAGTTACCTGCAAGTTACGTCCACAGCACAAGATTCTGCTTCCCCATACAAACTCAAATTAGGGGGCACATTGAGTGTGGGCAAGCTCAGTCACCATATAGAAATTGATCATGTTGAAGTATACCGAGCACGATTTGCTGGTTTGCTAATCAAAACTGACCCCAACTGTGACAGCGCAACATGGGCCGAAAACTTTACTATGTCAGGGCTGTCTATACACAACAACTTTATACACGATACAGAGTCTGGTGAAGGTATGTACGTTGGCTATACAGGACACAGTAGAACGCTCGAATGTGACGGAAAAACAACCACTGTCTACCCACATAAGATAACCCATGTTGATATATCCAACAATATACTTGAGAGCATCGCCGCTGACGGCATTCAACTAAACTCGGTGCAAAACAATGCACGAATAGCCCATAACAAAATCTATCGAACTGGGTTAAGCCCTTTCTCACCAGCATGGCAAAACACCGGTATTCAAGTAGGAGGAGAAGGCGTTATTGTTACAGGTAACATGATTTTTAAAAGCGGTGGTAACGGTATGATGCTAGATGGAGACAATTTAACGATTGAGCACAACACCATTATCAAGGCTGGCGAAAATGGCATATTTGCACGTAACCCTGCGCAGCAAGATATTACTCGTAGCAACGGTCTACCTCATATCTATCGGTATAACCACATTATCCAAAGTCAGAGCTACGGGATTAAACTCTACGCTATCAATACCGCTACGGCGAATGCCATTTATCAAAATACTATTGAAACGGATGGAAGCTTAGATGCTGCGCAAAGGCCTATGACTTTGTCTTACCTTAACGACTCTGTGCTACGTACTGAAACTGACAACCGATATTTTATTACGCCTTGATAGTTATCACGCCGTAATAGTGCCAATGTTTATATCAGGCACTAGGACAATAAAAACGTGAATAAATCCAAATTAAAGTAGGCTTTTAATAGCCTACTTTCTTTGGCAGCTTAGCCATGGACTGTATGAACACCACTCTCTCATACTTTAACTAACGCTGCTGCACTCAGTGAATATCCCAAGTTTCCAATAATTAGTCAAATGCCACAGCTTTTCCTCACTATCGCCAACCCACCTTCCACATATCCCCTTCTTTTAGCGTACGCCAGTCAACTTCAATTGCACGTTTTGTCATCACTGCCTCAATAATACACAACGTAATACGCCCTTCTTCATCAAACTCCACTTCTGACACAATAAAGTGTTTTTCTTTATGCTGAGGAGAAATAGCGGTCCATTTACTGTTCAATAACTTTCTAGGATTAATTTTATGCACCATGCCCTCTTTTAGCTTTTTTCAACCCACTGTTAACGTTCTACATTAAGACTACGTATCAATCACGCGTAAAGATCGATTAGTACAAAGATTGCGGTAGGATTTGCAGCGCACATTCATTAGAATGACAACGAAACGTCAAAAAAACGCACCAAAGGATAAGGCGTGTCTACACTTTACATTGCTCGATTCATTATTAGTTTCAGCTGGATTTACCATGGTATTTTCCCAAAGTTACTGCATATTGCGCCACTCGAACACGCCATGACAGCAAGCATTGGATTGTCAGAAACAACCTCTTACTGGATCACAAAATCAGCTGGGGTGAGCGAAGTGATATTTGGATTGTGCGTGTTTATCTACTTTCGAGTACGTTGGGTGATCTATTTAAATATATTGGCGCTTACAGGCCTATTGATGTTGGTCGCCTTACTCTACCCAGTTGTATTAATTGATGCTTTTAATCCAGTCATCTTGAGTATTTGGACAACTAATATTAATCGTGTAATAGTCGCCAATGTCTTTAAATAAAGACAGTGTTTTGGTGTAATCATCGATAGAATCTTGTAAATCAAATTCTGAGGTTAAATTTGATTTAGCCACATTGATCCCCACTTTTAATTTACCAAAATCCACATCTTTCAAACGCTTTGATATGGTTTCTGCGCCTTGGTTATTTAAACCATACCATACCAAAATTGACTTAGATTTTACCATTCGAAACAGTCTTTTTCCGGGGTTCCCTGGGCACACTTCACCAGTAAACGAGCCAAGCTCTGCTAAACCAAAACCTATTGATGGGTATATTTTTGTCAACTCTCCATCTTTATCAAATCCCGCAGATAAACCTAGAGGATTTCGATACTCTATACCATCAACCGTTGATTTAAGACTTTTGTGCCCATAATTGAACAACATAGAAGTAAGTAGTCGTGTCAGAAAATTTGACCCAAGAAATACGCCTACACGTTTGAACATATAGTGCGCCTCTTCAGGGTCCATTAAGAATATCAACGGTCGTGAGATACGATAAAGAACCTTAAAGAAAAAATTCCTCAGCCCGATTATAAAGCTCATTTTAGCCTCCAGTTATTGTGTGAATGATTATCGATGCTAATTTGAATGTTAATTACCTTACACCCTGCAAATCTTAATAGCAATCCTTCTCATTATCATTTATGTTATATTTAAAAGATAATGGAGTCGCTATGAAAACACTGCTAACAACTTGGTTTACGAGTCGAATGGCAAAATCACGGCCGAGGCCAAATAAAGGTACTCGCGCAACAGAGGCATGCACGCATTCACAGTGGAAAGACACTGGCAAAGTATATTATGTGCTAGAAACCCTCAAGATAAGTTACGTTTCAAACAATGGCGATATTACTTTTGAAAATTTATCAGAAGAGACAGTCGCCTCATTGATATTAGATATTTATGAACCAGGCAATGCGCAATTGACACCCAAAGTAATCGCCGGTGTACAGTCATGTTTGCATATCAGCGTATGCGGGATAAGTTGGCAAGAAAATGGCTCTCAATTGCGAATTAAAGCGATCCCCAATGCTGCGGTGCTCCGTACTAGGAACAGTATATTTAGCAACAGCCAAGCCCAGTTTCAACATGCTTCATTCGCAGTGGATGAATCAACCCTCGAGATCCCTGAACGCGCTGCTACACCCTCGATATTTACGTATCGCAATATTGATTTAGCGCAGTTTATTTCACAACTAAAGCAAGCAAACGCAGCCCTACCTGATACATTGCCTCGCAAACCACCAATATGCAGAAACAATTTTATGAAGGTATACAGTGAGCACGAAGCATCAATTCTTACACAGTTATCATCAGTATAGAAATACCCAGCTTTCACAAGTTGACCAAGCAGATCTATACTTAAGCATTATCAACCAACTAAGCTTAGCCATGTATCGTATTCGGTTAATTTTGCTGTTGATTGCACCATGGTACTTGGTAGCTTTAGTCCCAAGTATCCGAGTTGTGACCGAAGACTTGCCACCTTATCAAATTGTAAAAGATACAAGGATAGTTGCTGGGAGCTCATTTCAAATAGTCAAACGTGCACTCTCAATTGCTGGATACCAGCAAAATATCGAAGTGCTACCATGGGCACGCGCCTATAAAATTGCACAAACACAACCGAATACTTTAATTTTCTCTATTGCAAAAACACCAGAAAGAGCGCCCCTTTTTCATTGGCTTTTCAAACTACAACCTTTGAAATATCAATTCTATTCATCAACAAAACACAGCACTGTGACAATTGGGAATATTGATTATGCCAAGTCTCTCATAGCCGTAAGTGTAAGGGGCAGTTACGAAGCAAACGCGCTAAGAGAAATGGGGTTTAAAGAAAACCAAAATTTACTCATTGTTGGTAATTTCACCGCAGCGTGGCGTAGTCTTGAAATGGGTAGAGCTGATATTATGTGGGCTTCTCATATACCTGCTAACGCGTTGATAAATAGTCAATATGGTTACTTTCCACATGAGCATGTTATTAAACACCATGAACTATATGTTGCGCTTAGCCTCAACACCCCAGAGCCCGTTGTAACTAAACTCAAAAGTGCCTTTATTGAGGCCAGTCATGAGTTAAATAATCATCAGTAACGCAAATTATGTTGTTCTGAAAGCTGTCTAATCCACTGGGACTTTGCTAAACCTATATTATGATGTAACGATTTGTAACGACCATGAGCGATAGCAATAAAACACATCAATTCCAATATGACATATTAACCGACTTGCCAACCAGTATTATAAAGGTGTCGGTGAAAGGGTCTGGAACCCCAACAGAAGTCATCAACATGTATGATGAAATTAATCGCGTCGCAAAACTGCACAACAAGCCAAACTTATTACTCAATGTGGTTAATTTAAAGCTAAATTACAACGGCAGTGATGTTTTAAAGGTGATGAAAGCAATAGAAAATATCTTGCTTCATGTGCGTATCGCAAGAGTCGTGAGCCCAGCCGATTTTAAAAGTGATTTAATAGACTTGTTTGCAGATAACAATGCTTTAGAAATTAAAAGTTTTTATAGTGAAGAACTTGCCATTACTTGGTTGAATGAGCCTTAGTTAACAGATGATAAACCTCACTCACAAACCAACTCTATGAACCTATTAATTGCTGGTACATCAAAATGTGTTGAACTGAGATAACAGCCTACAAAGAGCTGGATAACGTTCACTATTTAATGTTAAAAAACACCGCCACAGTGATGCCCCATACCACCTGCTTTGGCTTCTACTTGTGTTAAACAACGCGTATCCTGTGAGTAATCACATCGCTTTGTAAAGCCTGCACCTGCGATATTTTAGGTAATTTTAAATGATAAAACCGCGTTTTTTTATAGTAACTTTATCTTTGATTCTTTGGGATTAACCGCATTTTATTATCCTTTATGTAATGAGTTCACTCAACTAAGTCCATTATATTTATACACAAAAGAATAGGGGCAGTTGATCTTTCAGGTTCATTTTTGCACCCCTTTCTCTTTGTTGCTTAATGTTCGCTTAGATTGCTAGGCCACATATTAAGCGCCGCGATCAAAGCACGGTCAAAGAGAACAAAAGTAGAACAGCAAAGATTAACAACCCTTAGTGTATATAATATATTCCAAAGTAAAACTGTCATTATTTTATACCTCGCTGAAAGCTATCCCCTTTCGCTTGCCGTCCATTGTTTCATAGATTGTCCATACTGTGCTTTAAATTGCTTATTTAACGCGCTCAAATCTTGATAGCCGACCAACTCTCCAATCGCATCAAATCGATGCTCAGTTGAGCGCAACAATTGCTTTGCTCTTTCAAGTCGCGCCAAGCGGACATAAGCCGATGGTGATAATCCCACATGTTTATTAAATCGTCGGATCAATGTTCTTTCACTGACACATAACCTATCGGCTAAAACGGGTAATGTAAGATCGTCTGACAAAGATTGCTTAATATAGTGTTGTAGCGCCAATAATTTACGGTCTTGATGTAACTCAAACGCATGGCACGCCATAAACGAAAGCTGAGACTCCCGTGATTTTGGAATGGCAAGCCATGAGGCAACATCATCTGCAAACTGCTCGCCAAGCACCTGTTGTATAAAATACAACATCATAGGAAAATAGCACTGTACAGCTCCTGAAGTAATGAACTTATCGTCATGTATATAAATCGCTTCTTGACTGACATTTAAATGCGGAAAATATTTGGCATAAAATGTCTTCAGCCACCAGCTACTGGTTAACTTAGTATCATTTAACACACCAGACTTTGCCAAATAACTCACTCCGGTACACCCAGCCAAAACAACTTCACTTTGCTCAATAAGCTTTGTGATATGAAATTTTAGCGGTGCAATTTGTTGGCATTGTTGCCATAACGCTTGCTGCCCTAAGTACTGACTCCCGACCCAAATCATCGCATCACATGACTGTATACCAGACAATGGAGTACAACTTTCAAACACCATACCTTGACTCGCGCGCACTGTATCAGTTGTTAAGCTCACCAATTGCCACTCAAATATAGGCCGTCTGGCCAACGTATTGGCCACATGTAATACATCGATAACGCCCATAAGACCACTGGCGAGTACGTTATCTGGAATAATGATCAAGACTTTCAATGTGTCACTTTTAACTTAAAAACTGTCATATATGACACCTTAGCCAAACAGTGAATGCTGGTAAAGTAAATTCATCATCAATATTTAGGAGCACACCTATGTGGATCCAATACCCTCTATTCTTCTTACTGATACTCATCGCATTTTTGTGGATATTAACCACAGTATTACGCGTGCGAGCTTATATAACTCAGTCAGTATCACCCACTGATATCACTTTCATTAACAAACACAACCTCTCGAAATTAACGGTTTTGGCGGGTAACAGTTACGACAATCAATTTCAACAACCTGTGCTATTCACTATCTTGCTGATCACCTTGCAGCTGCATCAACTTGATGGACATTTATGGTATGTGATCAGCTGTTTTTTTGTCGTTGCACGTTATTGGCATTGTGCAGAGCACATTATGGGCCGCAATTTACTCTTACGTACCATCGCATTCGCTATGAGCTCTTTAACTTTATTTATTGGCTGGTTTTGTTTTATCTATCGAATGTATACACAATAGGTATATTTCACGCCAAGTGTTTTACCAAATCTAAGTGCTTAATTGTCGTCAAGTGTAAAATGGCCTTTAAGCGCCTCTCAGGCAATGATAAAATTGTGTCACTCAATTCAAACCAGTAACACAGAGCGCACCTTGGACAGTTCAACTTATATTCCCGATGCATTTATTGATGACGTACAAACATATATTCCCTCACATTTGGCGCTCACGGATTTTTTAGATGCGTGTAAAACCCCACTTAGGCGATCTGTTCGGGTTAACACACTTAAAATGTCGATTTGTGCATTCAAAGCTTACTGTGTTGAGCATAACTGGCAAATAACCGCGGTACCATGGTGCGAAACCGGTTTTTGGCTCACCCGTCCAAATGAGGAAGAACACAACTTAGCTTTGGGCAATACTGATATTCATTTAAGCGGCTGTATTTACGTACAAGAAGCCAGTTCAATGCTGCCACCTATTGCATTAGAACCTGCGCTTAGCAACAGTACTTATGTGTTAGATATGGCATCAGCGCCAGGTTCAAAAACCTCGCAATTAAGCGCGCTAATGAATAACCAAGGTGTGTTAGTTGCCAATGAGCTATCGTCTTCTCGACTCAAAGTACTCGCAGCAAATATGAAGCGCATGGGTGTTGCAAATTGTGCGCTGTCGCATTTTGACGCCGCCATATTTGGCGATTATATGTTTGAAAGTTTTGACAGTATTTTACTCGATGCGCCTTGCTCAGGCGAAGGTACAGTAAGAAAAGACGCAGACGCGCTCAAAAATTGGTCTATTGACTCAAATATTGATATTGCAGCGGTTCAGAAAAAGTTAATTCGTAGTGCATTCCTTGCACTCAAACCGGGTGGTACATTGGTTTATTCTACCTGTACATTAACCCCTCTAGAAAATCAGCAAGTGTGCGATGCCTTACTCGACGAATTTACGGATGCAATTAAAGTTGATCCGTTATCATCATTGTTCCCCGATGCAGACAAAGCAACAACACCTGAAGGTTATTTACACGTTTGGCCTCAAATTTACGATAGCGAAGGCTTTTTCATTGCCCGCTTCATCAAAACACATTCGGTAGACAATGATCAGCAAAAGTATAAGAAAGGCGCGTTTCCATTTTCCCCCTCAGATCATAAGTTACAAAAGAGTTTTATCGACTATATTAACACGCATTTTGGGCTCAATGAGTCGTTGCCTGGTCAGCTTATGAGTAGAGACAAAGAGCTCTGGCTATTCCCTGATGGGTTTCAACCTATAGAGAACAAAATTAAATATGCCCGGCTGGGTATACAGTTAGGTACTACTCATAAAAATGGTGTGAGATTGGAGCATGAATTTGCAACAGCACTTGGAAAGTACGCCACAAAAAACACCTATGCAATGTCTGATAGTGACGCGCGTGATTATTTCAATGGTAAGGATATTCGACTGGCTGACCCTGTAAATGTAACGGGCGAAGTCATCTTAACGCTGTGCGGTGCGCCTGTTGGGTTAGGGAAATGGCAAAAGAGTAAAATCAAGAATAGCTTACCCAGAGACCTTGTTAGTGACAGTCAGTTAATAACTTGGGTATAACATGAATATATCTTTTTATATTTTTTAGATTAAATACTTATATGAACATTAAGTAATTGATTTTAAATTAATTAATATTTCATTAAGTTGTTTGTAAGTTTTGTGAAATATTAACTACACTTAAGTTACTTTCTACTTCTCCCTACAGAAGAAAGGTGTTTTTTTAGTAACGCTTTGGCTCCATTGGAGCTATCCCCTAAGCCCAGAGCAAGCGAGTGCTCTGGGCATTTTTTCACGTGTTTTTTAAAGAAATAATTACGTTTGTTACATTAATTAGCTCGCTGACGACAAATTGGTCGCAAGAACCTAAGCATGGCATTTAAGCCAACAGATGTGCTTCGAACATCTGTCGATGATGGGTATGGGCCACCATGGTTCATTGATGGACACACTTCAACACCCGTTGGCATCTGATTTTCAATGATCCGCCCTACTTTGTATTCTAACGCTTCAATCACTGCTGCTGATTTCTTCAGATCTTGACGAGTACCATGAACCGATGCAGTTAATTGCCCATCAAGTAGTTCGACCAAGCGCTGTAGTTGACTTTCTTTATCATATGTCACCATCATAGCCATAGGTCCAAACACCTCTTCACGTAAAGAAGCATCATTTGTGAACGTATCGATATCTGTCGCGAACAAGTGGGCATTCGCATGGTGCTGTTCACTTAATTCACCTTGTGCAAGCAAAGTGACGTCATCTCGTGACGTTAATTGTGCAATACTGTGTTTAAAACTCGCCACAATGTTTGGTGACAATAATGTGTCTGATGCACTCACTTGAATATTTTTTATCGCTTGATCAACAAACTCATGACTGGCTGCAGGCACCAACCATAAACCAGGACTCGTACAAAACTGTCCATTGCCCATTAACAGAGCCTGACTTAGCTGATCTGCTACAGTTGGTCCCGCTTCTTGTACTTTTTCCTTTAAAATAAGCTGTGGGTTTATGCTGCCTAACTCTCCGTAAAACGGGATCGGCTCTTGTCGCTTTGCGATTGTGTCTAACAGTTTATGTGCAACCGAGAATGATCCTGTAAAACCAATTGCTTTAACTTGCGGCGCACCAACTAACTCATGCGCAATGTCATAGCGTTTTGCTTGGATCATTGAAAATACGCCTTTTGGCATAGCACACTTATTAATAGCCTTTTCCATTGCTCTGGCCATTAATTCACTCGTCGCAGGGTGAGCTGTGTGGCTTTTCATTACCACCGGACATCCAGCTGCCAGTGCTGCAGCAGTATCACCGCCTAAGGTAGAAAATGCATACGGGAAGTTTGATGCGCCAAACACGCCAACAACCCCTAGGGGTAAATAATCAAGTGCTGTATTTGGTTTTGGTAAAGGAGAACGATCAGGGATCGCAGCATCAGCACAGCCAAAGTTTGCAATACTATCTTGACTACCTTCTAATGCATGGGCAAAAGCACGTAACTGATTCATTGTACGTCCACGCTCACCTTGCAGTCTTGCAATGGGTAGATTCGTTTCTTGATGCGTCGTTTCGATTAAAACATCGCCCAATGCTTCAATTTCATCTGCAATAGCATGTAAGAACGTTGCACGTTGTTGATAATTGGTTTTCCGATACGTTTTAAATGCCAACCCAGCTTGCTCAATCGCACTCGCCAACATATCTGAACTTGCTTCGTAAATAGGTGTTTCTAGACTTTTATTCAACTTAGGTGAAAAGCCAAAAAATGCCTCGGCTTGATCTGCTATCACCCAATCGCCCGCAATAAAACTTGCTCCAGTAACTTGCATATTACCTCCAAAAATTTGATTAATTACACTACTTGAAATCCGAAAGCATACGGGTCACTATCATCAACACTAATGTTGCTAGTACCAGTTACTTTTGACCATCCTCGGATGCTTGGCTGTATCGCTACTCGCCCAGCAACTTCTGTAATACCTTCTATACACCCAATAAATTGGCTACCAATATAACTTTCATGAATAAACGGCTCATGCGCTAACAGTTTGCCTTTAGCATGTAACTGCGCCATTCTGGCACTGGTTCCTGTTCCGCAAGGGGATCTATCTAACCCTTTTTCACCGTAAAAGACGGCATTGGCAGCATGTGAGTCAGATTGTTTAGGCCGTCCGGTCCACAACACATGCGATGCGCCTTGCACTGTAGGATCTTCTGGGTGAACACATTTGAGTTTTTGATTCACCGCATTTCTCACTTTCGGGCTGAACGTCAATATGTCACTGGCGCTCCATTTATCAATGCCCGGAAAGTTCTGCTGCGGCTCAACGATGATGTAATAATTACCACCATATGAAATATCGACGGTTAATTGACCTAAATCAGGCACATCTATCACAACCTGTTCATACGCCAAAAATGCGGGAACATTGAACAATTTAACCCATTCAACATGCTCACCACTGCGTAAATACTGTGCATTGACCCGTCCTGCCGGCGTATCTATTTTTAACTCGCCTTCTACTTTTGGCTGTAATAGACCAGCCTGCAGCGCAAATGTGATCGTGCCTATTAAGCCGTGCCCACACATAGGCAAACACCCTGAGGTTTCAACAAACAATACGCTTGCATCACCATCTTCTGTGGTCGGTGGATAAATAAATGCACCTGACATCATGTCATGGCCTCTTGGCTCAAACATTAACGCCTGACGGATCCAGTCAAAATCAGCCATGAAGTGCTGACGCTTCTCACTCATTGTGGACCCCAATAAATTTGGGTGTCCACTGGTGATCAACCGCACAGGGTTACCACATGTGTGGCCATCAATACATGAAAATGTCCCTCTGCGCATACTATTTGCCGTCACCGTTAAATTGAGTTATTACTAATGAGTAAACCCCTTGCCAATTTGCCATCTTGGTTTTTCCTCTATCTGGTTTTTATGTTTACCATCTTAAGTATATTGTATACAATAATCAATGTCCAAGTTAAGAAAATATTACCATGGATAATAACAATCTTAACTTTTCATCCAGAAACTATGGGTAACTTACGGATAAATATGAAATTTGTATTTATAAAAATAATAATAGTAGACATCAGTTTGACTACAATTGTGTAGATACAATCTACTGATATTTACAATATTGATAGTCAATTCAGCTAAAAAAGAGGAAAGTGCATGTCTAATCAACCTAAAATTGCTGTTATTGGCGCAGGTGTCGTCGGTTTATGTACTGCCAAGAATTTACAAGATCAAGGCTTTTCTGTTACTTTATTCGACCAACAAGGTATTGCTGAAAAATGCTCAAAAGGCAATGCGGGACATTTTGCCACAGAGCAAGTTTTTCCACTGGCTCAAGCAAGCTTATTGAAAAAGCTGCCTGGTATGTTGTTCAACCCCAACGGCCCGCTAAGGATTGATTGGCGCTATCTTTATAAAGCCTTTCCATGGTTTTTTAGATTTGTTTGTAACATGAGAAAAGCCAAGCTCACCGAAAATACCAATGCCTTAAAAGCGCTTAATGAGCCTGCTTTATCAGCCTATAAAACGTTATTAGGCGATCAAGATTTTACCGACCTAATTACCTTAAATGGCAGTTTGCTGACGTTTGAAGACACCCCTGAGAGTGATATTGAAAAACTGTACCAGCAATATAAGCAACATAATGTTGCGGTGAAATGGCTTAAAGGGAAAAGTGTGTTCTCTATTGAGCCTAACTTAGATAAACGCGTTAAAAACGCACTCTTATTTACGGATGTAGGACATAGCATAAACCCCTATCATTTATGCCAGCATATTTTTTCTTTGTTTCATCGTGCGCACGGCGAATTTCAACAAGTGGGCATTAAAGCGATTCAAACAACAGACCAAAATATAGCACTTACCACCTCCGACAATACCACACATCAGTTTGATAAAGTCATTATATGCACAGGTGCATGGAGTAAATCTCTCACCAGCCAATTAGGCTTTAATGTGCCATTAGATACAGAGCGCGGCTACCACGCCATGATCAAAAATCAAAGTACCCTGTCTCGTCCAGTTGCATCTGCAGAACGTCAGTTTATTATAACGCCCATGTCAGAAGGCTTACGACTCGCAGGCACGGTTGAATTTGCTGGGCTTGATGCACCAGAAAACCATCACCGCGCGACAATGTTATTGAAACACGCAAAGGCACTACTGAGTGGCATTGATGAAAAACCCCCATTTGACACTTGGATGGGATGTCGCCCATCATTACCCGATTCATTACCCGTAATCGGCCGCAGCCCAAAGCATCGCAATGTGTACTTTGGGTTCGGTCATCAGCACCTTGGCTTAACTCAAGCGGCAATTACAGCAAAACTATTAACACAACTTTGTAGTGGTGAAGTACCTAGTTTGGATTTGACCCCATATCGAATAGATAGATTTTAGGAGAAATTATGACAACCCATGGTGTAGGCATACAAAGCCAACAACAAGCGCTAGACTCGTTAACTAACATGACGACTGATGTGCAAGCAATTGGTTATGAAGAATATCAACAACGTATTAACCGTGCACAAGCGTACATGCAAGAACATAATATTGCAGCAATATATCTAAACGCTGGCACTAACTTAACTTACTTTACAGGTATGCAATGGTACGCGAGCGAGCGTATGGTCGGAGCAATATTACCAGCCAAAGGCACTGTACAATTTATTGCACCAACCTTTGAAATTGGTACTTTGATTGACTACCAAGTAATTGAAGGCCCTATTCATTGCTGGCAAGAGCATGAGAGCCCTTATCAACTGTTTGCTAAAACACTATTAGAGCTTGATATTACCGTTGCAGCGACGATTGGTATTGATGAAAGTACTGCTTTTTTCATTTTCGATGGCATACGCCAAGCTGCACCACAACATACTTGGATCAATGCTGATACAGTTACCGCACACTGCAGAATGCATAAATCAGCCACAGAGCTTGCTCTGATCCAACGTGCAATGGATATGACTCTAGCAGTACATCAAGCAACAGCCAGTATGTTATATGAAGGGATCACCACCACAGAAGTAGAAACTTTTATCAATACAGCACACAAAAAAGTCGGCGCATCAGGTAACTACTTTTGTATTGTGCTCTTTGGTGAAGCCTCTTCATTTCCGCATGGCGTTAAAGAGCCACAAACGCTTAAACAAGGTGATGTCGTACTCGTTGATACAGGGTGTAAAGTTGAAGGCTATTTGTCGGATATCACCCGAACTTATGTCTTTGGTACCCCCTCACCAAGACAGCGTACTATGTGGGATCATGAGAAAAATGCCCAAATAGCCGCGTTTAACGCTGCACAAATTGGTAAACCGTGTGGGGCTGTGGATGATGCAGCGCGTAACTACCTAACCTCTGTCGGATTAGGCCCAGATTACAATGTCCCTGGCTGCCCACACAGAACAGGCCATGGTATTGGCTTAGACATACATGAATGGCCATACTTAGTTCGTAATAACCCGCAACCTTTACAAGCCGGTATGTGTTTTAGTAACGAGCCTATGTTAGTCATTCCTGATGAGTTTGGCATTCGTCTAGAAGACCATTTTTACATGACCGAGGCAGGCCCTAAATGGTTTACTCAGCCGAGCCACAGCATTGATGATCCATTTGGTTTAAAAGAATAAGTACGTCCATACTCTGAAATCGATGCCCTATTCACTTTAGGGCATTCTTCTATTGAAGTAAGAGTATAGAATATTACTGCAAACTATTTCTTTTGAAGTCATCCAATTCATCGCTTTATATTATTAATATCATTAAGAAACTGACGTATAACCATGACTAAAAGTTGTATACCACAGCGCGTGGTATATAGAAGAATATGTGAAATGTAATTAAAGACAGGTTGAGTAAATGATTTTAACTATTTATATAACATGGCAACTTATTAGTTGCCATTGATATGCTAATTAGCCTCTAAATGGCGGCACATTAAGACAAATACAATGCCCTTGCGGCATACCCGGTTTACCATCGTGAACCGCTGGGCAAAGAATATTACGCCCACCTGAGATCCGCGCTAAGTGCTTTATAGATATAATTTCAAGGACTCGTGATTTTGATTTAACTTTTTTCATAAAACTTCCTTTTACTAAATTAAGAATTAAAAATACCAATCAAGGTAAGAAAAACGACTTAGTACACGCAAAACCGCTTTTCTGTAGCGTATTAC
>NZ_JAGJEF010000092.1:0-15237 GCF_018100875.1 Pseudoalteromonas sp. MMG012 | reverse complement strand
TCCTCAGGAACAAGGTGATTGATTCGGCTATTCAACTCGGCAGGGTCAGGAAGGTCTTCTACGATGTGTACGACTGCAAATCTAATGGCAGTTCCATAATTACGAATATAAAAACTTGTAGTTGCCAGTTCATGTTTTCTCACAAAGCCATGAGCAATAAGTGCTTCATCAATGAGTTGCTTTATCATTAAGTCGACCCTCCGCGTCGTCTTTTGTCAATACGCTAATGCATAGCGACTTCGTAATGTTGCTTTCAAGCTTTTCAGTGGCTTGCTTGTCGTCAAAGTCATCCGAGTTTGTGAATTTTGTATCAAAAGTAAAGGAAGCTTCCGCTTTGCTGGCAATTAGATGATTGTACTCAAAAAGTAGTTTTAGCAGGCCGCCATTGTTTTTCATTTCATAGTTCATGTCTGACTCACACTCTTCACTTTCATCTATGTCCAACGCTGTTGGAACGTAGAAACGGTTTTCGCCATCGAGATAATGAGGAAGGTGGTTGAATGTAGGCTCGACAGAAATATCCTGAATGAGCTTGGTGTAACGCCTGATATCATTCTTCTGAATGTCTTGAAAACGCTCGGATGGCTTCATTATCTGACATAAACTTTTCAATTCATTGATATGGGTTCCACTTATGTGCTCGCATAGGAGCCTAGCTCTTTCATAAGTGGCGTCACTCATTGTGTGTAGCATCTGATCTAATCGTTCTTCGAGGTAGGTTTGTAGCTTAGCCTTCAACTCAACGGCATAGTAGTCACGATTCTGATAGGGGTTTTCGGATAGTAATTTGTCTAGGATATATTTTGCATTAATGCGCCCCTCGTAAGCAGATTTGTTTTCTGAAAGGCCATCCTCTTGATTTAATTTGTGATTATGTATCGCCTTGGAACTAATTTCTTCTGACAGTAAGCAGTAATTAAAATTAATTAGATTATCACTGTTCGTGATGCTCTGTTTCTCACATATACTTTGTATGAGCTCTTTGGTCAATATCACCCAGTCCACAATGAAAATTGTCTCCATAGCGGTAGAATTTCACGATTTCCCCGCTAGCACCTATGTAATCGTCGGTATTATCTAGCTGCACTGATACGTGAAAATATCGAGGTGTCCCTTTTATTTTGTCATATTCGATCAACGTGGACTGCTCCAGAGCCGTGGAGTAGCCACTACGATATTTACTGATCTTCGCTTTTACTTGATGAGCGCTTTGTAGCTTTCCATCTTTATAAATAGCGAAGTCGTCACTACTGTCTAGCTGAAGCTCAAAGTCTAAATCACCATCATGAATGAGCTTAAGTGAATGATATAGTGCTATTTTTCCTTGATAAACAAAGCCGCTCCAAGACGATATAGCACTGGCTGGATATTTTTCAACTTCTTGACTCACTCGAACTCCTTTCAATATTAACAAGTTGCAAGGCTACATTATTTCTAGGCGCTTTCGTAGTCAAATCGTTTATTTTACGAACTTTTTTGAGAGATGCTTCCTAATACCAGTTGGAAACAAAGCCTTCATGACTAATTGAATACCACAAAGCAAACATTTTCTTAAATGACCTTACAATTTCTGAGGTGTTTAATTGGTTGCTAGGTTAACAAAGATCCTGAGTTATTTTTGCCCGTAAGATTGTTAGAGCGAGAGTTTCGTGTTTACTCATTATTGCCAGCCGGGTGAGCTCTAAACTAATTACAGATAGGAACTACTACGTATTAACTGGTGCCCTTTCAAATTTTAGCCAGTTCAATATCTAGCCTAAATGCCTTTATTGTTCTTTCCAGTAGTACTAAGGCCTCTGTATAAGTCAGCTCTTTATCCTGAATTTGCTTTTCAATACGACCTAGCTGGTCTTCAACAACTCCTACAGATGCAGATAGTGCAACTGCACTATAAGCTTTAGCGTAGCCTCGCATTTTTGCAAAAGCTAAGTGAATATACGTCTCAAGGGAATGCAATTGCGTATGCCCTGTCCACTCTCTTAACTGTAATTTGAAAGTTTCGGCATTAAGTAGGTGTTTTCTAAAATCATCAGCATTAGTAACATCTTCATGTTGCTGAATAATTTCAATAAGCTTGTTTGTAATAAACGCATGACGATAGAGATGCGGGTGAAACTCACCTTTGAGGCCTAACTCGTTTTTCCATTTATGGAGGTATGTAGTCCATGAATCAGGTTTAAAAGGCTCACCTGTTTTTGTTGCGATGAACAAGAAACCATGATCTTTATCTCCAATGAGCCCTTTTTTCTTCATGATTTTGCGACGATATTTCATGTATTGGGCAATATCAGTAATAAGCGTATGGGGAATGGGTACATGTCTTGTCGCTCTTTCATCCTTGCGCTTCAGCGTGTACATTTTAAGACTTGGCTCGAGCATACCTCTCGCTTCTTTGAAATCATCTACGGTTACGAGATGTAGCTCTTGTACGCGACTTCCAGTTTGCTCCATTAATTGATACAGTGCTATGTCACGATAACGAACTGCTTTATTAGGGTTGGTTTGTATAAAGCGCCATACCTTTAACGCGTCTTTTTCACCAACGGGTAACCGTCTTTTAACAGCATCTTTGCTTGGCAAGCAAAGATGAGAAGTCGTGGTAACTTCTTTCTTGTGCCTACTTCCCTCAATTGAAATTTTGTGAGTAGTTTCGACCACTGTTATGGCATTCGCTTTGTCTACGCCAATAAAAAGTTTCAAGTCGTAGTAAATTTGGACAAACTCAAGAAATTTAAGGCATCTAATGCCGACTTCTAAAACTCTATTATTACTTTTAACTTTTTCACCATTAAGATGCTTCTCGCTTTGTAGACCCTGTATGAACAGACGAAAAGTAGCATCGGTTAAGTCGCTAAAACGGTTGAGATGTGTTGCTCTCTCGACGTGATAGACCAAAGCTATAATACTGTTGGCATACGTCCTAATTGTCTGATATTTCAACCCTTCCTCTAGGAGTTTATGAATATACATATTTGCTTCGTAGCAGGGCATATTATTTTTATATGTGACAAACGGGATATCTCTTGGTTTATAAAATGTCAATTTGCCATCAAAACCCAGATGTGACCAACGAGCAACGTTTTTTAATTTCGTTATAGGCATTATACTTCGCCATAGTTAGCATAATGAAGCTGTGCTTCAACCTTCTTATTAATATCTTTGTAGCGCTTTAAACGTTCTTCATCCGTCCAATCTTGCAATGCCATTGCTTTTAAGTGTGAGCGCATTTCTTTAATGATAGTATTTAATAGGAAGTTACTTTGCTGAGTGATAGCAAGCGTTTCATTAGTTAATGCTAGCTTTTGTCTTGCGCTCTCTTCATTGCTCTTTTTTATTTTTCCTTTTAAAGCTTTTTCTATAGCGTCACGAGCATTAATTCTGAGCCTGTCAAAACTCTCAAAACCATCATCGTACAAGAGTTCTGAAAGACTTTTAGCGGTATTGATTGAAACAGTACCGATGTGTCGTTCTGCATATTCAAACTTAGCTAAGCCACCTTGCGATTTAAGAGCTTTTGTTAGGCTATCATTGTTTTTAAATTCATCTGGCGATTTGATAATTTCCTGTAACAGCGCATCAGTTGCCAGTATTGTTCTTTGATTGGTTTCTTTATTCTTTTTCATTGTTATGTTTCTTAGACTGTTTTTACTTGGAATGCTAAGTTAAAAGTTTCTCGAACCTGCCCGTTTTCGTCAGTAACTTTGAAGAAATTAGGTTCCAAGCTGATTTCGCCCGTTTTCAATAACTCTTCAAGGTTCGATTCTAGATTTGCCTCTGCTTTCAGTTGGTCAATATGTGGAGCCGTTATGTCGTCGTCATCTGCCAGGTCGATGACACTTTCCAAGTCATCAATAATTACCGCACCAGCATTGTATTTTTTAGCTAGGGTTGCTTTTAACTCACCGATACTTTTGAGTTTTTCTAGCTCACCATCCTTATTTAGCACACCTTGCACAATAACAGTGGCCTTAACCCCATTGAGGATATCACCCACTTCATTACTTGATATGTAATGATATAAGTGTGACATATCTGTATGTCCGAGCATCCAACGCAAAGCTTCAAGTCCTTGAAAACGTTTTTGCCAGAAGAACAGCAAGGCAAAGAATCGACGTAACTGATGCTGTCTCAAATACTGTCGTCTTAGCTCACCGTTACTCATCTTAACAAGGGGGGTTTCAAAGTAGTCACATATCGAATCGAGGTGGGCATTAAAGCTTTTAACCGAAGTTTTAGTGAGTGTACACATTCTTGCATCTAAGTTATTAAAAAGATCTAAGGTTTTTCCTTTAACTAACCCTTGCGATCTTGCGGCCTCGTTAAACGCTTCGAGTCGCCAAATGATTTTAGCAATAGAGGCTGCAATAGGTCTTTCAATGATTTTGTTGCTCGATATCTTACCGCCATTCCCTGACTTTTTGAGTTTAAATATAAGATTGTATTCAATATTTTCATGCTCAAATGGGTTTAAATTTGGTGACAGATTACCACTACTTTTTAATGACACTAACTCATCCTGTCGTCTTGCTGAAATAATGCCGGTAAGGTACTGGCAACTCCCTATGAGAACGCCGTAAAGATCAAATAAACTATCATTATTCCGTATGGCTCTGTACTTGTCAGCAGCTAGAACTTTAAAAGGTAAAACTTGCCGAATACCCATAGCCTTAACCCCTTTTTTATTCAACGTACTCATTACTTTGGTTTGCATAAAGTGACCACGTTCAGTAACTGACATGTTTTGATGAATATCAGCAATGAACGCAGACCCTCTGTAGTCAGGTCGAGCCTTGTTGGAACGGCTTATCGCACTTCTGCTAGCACCTTGTGAGAGCGCCAACAATCAAGCATCCAAAATATCTTGTTGGAACTTAAGAACAAATTCAAAAGATTGTCGAGTGAGTTTAAAGACCACGTCGGGGTGCAAGGTTTGAGTACGGCCTGCGGGTTTTAATATCACTAAATCATTAATTTTTCTTACGCTAAGTGCTTTTGTTGCCTCAATAGATGGTGAGCTTGCGTTGTCCTTGAATATATTGGTATTAATCAGCTTAGCCATTGAGATGTAAGTGTTAATTGTAGCCTCTGCGGTTGACGTTTTTGAGTTTTCAGTGTTAAAGGGGCGATATTCAGTGGAGCGCTCTTTTTCGGTAAGCCATAACTCGGTCGAGGTGGGGGTGTTTAGGCTTGGGGATGCTATTTTCCCCTCAAAGAGCAGTATTGCGAGCACAGCACCATTGCCTGTTGCTATAAAACTACTCCCATATTTATAATAGCCTTGCGAGTAAAGCCAGCAACATGCCTTAACGCGCTCTTGTTTTGCTAAATGAAGCGTTAAATCGTCTTCTGCTATATCTCTGATCACAAAAGGATAC
Organism: Pseudoalteromonas sp. MMG012; assembly: GCF_018100875.1. Classification (NCBI taxonomy): domain Bacteria; kingdom Pseudomonadati; phylum Pseudomonadota; class Gammaproteobacteria; order Alteromonadales; family Pseudoalteromonadaceae; genus Pseudoalteromonas; species Pseudoalteromonas sp. MMG012. Next base: position 9,862 of record NZ_JAGJEF010000092.1, on the reverse strand, counting down.
TTGCTCGCAAAAGCATTTACCTGCTCTTGTGTAATACTTTTTACGTGTGCTTTAACTAACTCGACGGTGCGACCTGTAAAATCATAGACTCCGTTGATGGGCCCATTCTCAGACATTGCTTTAAACAAAGATAACCAGAAGTCACAAGTAATGTGACTTAGGTGATACAGACTTAACTGTAATGCGGCTGAGCGCAATAAAATGGCATCAATTAATGACAGGACTTTCTCTACTCTCATTTTTACTGTGCTGGTTTTGATGACCGCCCCTCCATTTTCAAGTGGGTCGGACACCGCAAGTAACCAGTTTTTAAAACCATTTAGCAGAGGTTTATGCTTAGAGTGAGTGAGAGGCAAACAATCCTCAAGCGTCACAGATGACCAGTCAACAACCTTATCCCTTTGACCGAAATTAATAATAGTGACATCATCATCGTACTCACTTTTAAACCAATAAGGAATTTCATCGGTCTGGTCGTAAATGTGAGTAAAATGATTGCCAATTTCACGTTGTAAAGCGAAATCTTGGTTTGCAACAGCGTAGTGAAGAGCTTCTGTTAACTCTTCGCTATTTAGTTCATGAAGTCCAATTTTTCTTTCCTTTAGGTTATTTACAATCAGTTTTAACATGTTAACGCACCAACGACGAGTTGAGTATCAAGGGGGGCTTTCTTTGCAGTAGCAATAAGTTGCGAACGATCTGCATTGATTGTGCTTTCTCGCGCATCTTCGGTAAGAATGAGCGTAGCAGCCTCATACCAGGTTGATACGATGTCACGAAAGACTTTACCATCCTTTACTTCTTTTGAGCGGTCAACGATACTCTTGATAGCAATGAGCACTCTCATCACATTTTTAGTAATGGTCAGGGTTACCTCATCAAATCGTTCTCGGGGTTCTTCCTTATCAACAAGAGATAGTGTTGCGTCATTTTTGAATTTACCAAACAATTTAGGTATATCGTGAATACCGTGGTTTTGTAGAAATTCATCGAGGTTTTCAGGTTTAATATCAACCGCTTCAAAAAGATAGTCCGATTCTTGCATTGCGATGTAAATAAGCGCATTTTGAAATTGGCGTATCCATCTTGCATTGAAAAAATCCATCAGCGAAGAGGGAAGGTATTTATTTAATCGGTCTACATTAACTGTTTCATGCCCCAATACCTCTGCTACTTCGTGCAAAGAGTGAGTTTTAATATACGTGCGAATAGCTCGGAGTTTACGACTTGAACGTAAGCCTACCGACTTAGATAGCAATAATTTATCGTCTTTATTCATACTACTGGAGTGGTTATACACCCACTGCCGATAGGCGCTGCTCATGAATGCAGATCTGATATTGTTGCAAAAGTCACTGCACCAACTTGCTTTATTCAAATCAGTCTTGATTAACATATAACGCCACGCATTTTCTAGGTACTCATCTGTGCTCGGGTTTAATTTTAGATACTGTCGAGCAAGTTCAGTGTGACCAATTAGCGTCTTAACAATGGATTCACTGTATTCGTTAAGAACAATATTTTGCTGAGCTTTCACCGCACCCTTTCGGTTTTTATAAACAACAATTACATAACTGCCACCAACCTCTTTATAGCCTGTCATTTTTCCACTCTTATCAAACAACTCCCAGCACTCAAGTGCAGAAGGTGTGAGTTGGGGATGCTCCAATACTAACAATGTGCACAATGCGCCTAGCGTTGCAGTGGTGGGTAGGTTTAATTCATCCGCTAGTGCTGAGGTAGAGAGTTTATTACTGTTACTGTGAGACCCTCCAAAAAATTCTGCATGATTTGAAAGGGGTGTGCCGATACCATATTTATAAAATGTGGCAATACTATTAGCTAGATGGTCGCGACCAACGGGCACGTATTCACTTCTTTTAACGCCACCACCTCCTCCTCTTCGAATGGGTTTCACCATACCTTTTTTTGCCATTTCAAGGTTGCGTTAATGTTTTTCTTTTATACGTTGAAAAACAGCATGATAAGATGCACGAACATGCTCTTCACTCGCTCGTAACCTGTCTTCGATGATTTGGATGGCTGTCTCATCTTTTATGTTCAGTGGAATAGAGGCAAGCCATAATTTCTCTTCGCTGGATGTTAGCTTACCGCCCGAAGCTATCTTTGCGATAGGGTGAGAATCTTCTTTGAATAAGGGTGTTAAAATAGGTCGAGCTGGCTCATTAATTAATCCACTATCAATTAAACAAATTCTAAAAACGTTAATACCTAAAGCCCACATGTCAAAAAAAATCGCACTTTTATTATCCTTCGCTAAATGACTACTAAACGAACACCACATGACCTTCTCAAGAAACGCACTCAATTTATTAGTTTTCAATTGATCACGTAAATCATCAGCGCTATTGCAGTGCGTTACAAACGAATTTAGAAGAGCAGCGAGCATCATAACGTGATTGCGCAGGGTAGTGCTTTTTTGTGTTGTTCCATACTCACAAACATAATGATAAATATCAGAAGTCAGCTTATCACCAAAGGCTTCATGAAATTTTCCGATTGCAAAGTTTAAGACTTTCCCTTCCTTTGATTTGAGTTGCCAACCATCAAGATATGCGAGACACTCTGGCTTGATCTGCAAACCTTTGAATTCATCAATACACTGCCCTATACCTTCGCTCACCCTAGTAGCTGAAATTTGAGGAGTATCGATTTTATACTTAGCAAATGCTTCAAAGGTTCTAAAGATAATTCGTGTCACGTCGTATGCTGGACTGCAATCGTATTGCGAGTACATAAAGCCCACAAAGCCACGTAATTGCTTCAATAGGTACTCTGGGCTGTTTAGAATATCCAATGCTTCATAACCAGGCGCTTTAAAGGTTGATATATAAGCTGCATAGTTATTCACCACCATTACACTACGATTTTTCGGGGCGTTGTCTAAAAGAAGCTTCTTAAAAGCGGGGGATAGCGCCTTTTGTACAGCTGGCAATGATTTAATCGCGACAGGATTCAAAATGTAAAAGCCTTTATATTATGATGAATATTCAGTATTGTATAAGACTGACAATTATCAATAATAACTTACAGTGCTACTGGTTTATTTCACAGATAAATAGAGGCTTTTAACTTAATTGATTGATAATATTGTTAGGAGTAACTCGCAAAGCTTTTTATCAGCTATGTTGTCATATGGAGCCTGATTACCATCAATTAGAATTGGACTTACGTTTATTTTTGGTACTACAAAAACAAGGTTTAAGCTTTTATGACAAGTAACTTAACGTAAAGAGCCAACATGCCCCAAGAACATAGCTCACATTCACCAATGAATGACAAACCCTAAACTGACAAAACTGCTCGATAACAAAAAGTGCATCTCACCATTGTGTTAAAAAGCAGCTTTATTAAAATTACCTTAAAAATCAATTGTTAATCATTTAAAAACAACTGGGCTTGAGCCACTTTATAACCCAAGCTCCGCCATAAAGTCATCATCACTGTCTACTTCTTCAGGCGCCGCCGACTTTTTATTTTTACTCTCAGCAGCTTGATTAGCAATAATTGCATCAGGGTCCGCGGCTTCAGCTATATCAAAATCATGTAATTTAATAAATTCCGTTTTATCCATCGCAAGCTCTAAATAAAATATATTTTGGTTTTGTGTGGTAAATGTCACGCGACGTGCTTGCGGTCTATCCATGGTTGTATCAACAGAAATTTGCACTTGTTTATTTATTGCCATCATTTTTGGTTGGTTTTGCGTGATAGATGTATGTAGTTGCGTACGCACTTTACCTGTAAAATCACCCACAATTTGGTTCATCAACTCACCCATCACATTTGATACATCATCAGATAAGTGACTATGTGCTATTTCTTCTTCAGGCATACCCATATTACGCATATAATCTTGATAAATTTCCATTGCCGATTGCGCGGTAAAGTTAGTAACTACCAACCCCGTAAAACCACCATCAAACAATACAAAACAGCCTATATCTGGGCGCATACACGTACGCGTGATTTTTTGAACCATTGCTGAATAAGCAATTTTATTGCCACTTGCGGAAGACAATACTTCAGTCACCGAGTTGCACAATGTGGATAGGATATCTTCTGTGCTAATCACTTTATTTCTCGCCATTTTTAGTCTCTTTTTTACTTCTTATCATTAATAGTAGCCAAGCTACTGAAATTATCACTGACTATCCAGTATAAAATGCTAAAATAGCGAGATTATTTAGAAAGAGAGATAAATTGTGACTGGCAAAGACAGTATTTATGCCACCGAGCAACAAATAAAAGACTTTAGCTTCGACGAAAACGTGGTTGAAGTATTCCCAGATATGATCCAGCGTTCAGTCCCTGGTTACGCGACAATCGTAAGTACGATGGGTAAACTCGCGGGTCAATATGCACAAAGTAATTCGAATCTATATGATTTAGGGTGCTCACTTGGCGCCGTTACGTTAAGCATGCGCCGTAATATCGAAAAGCAAAATTGCCAAATCATTGCCGTCGATAACTCAAAAGCCATGGTTGAGCGTTGCCAGCTGCATTTAAAAGGCTTTAAATCTGATGTGCCAGTTAATGTGGTATTAGGTGATATCACCGAGCTTACATTAGAAAATGCCAGTGTAATAGCGTTAAATTTTACCTTACAGTTTATTCCGCAAGAGCAGCGTGAAGCTGTGCTTAAACACATTTATGCTAGCCTGAAACCTGGTGGGGTATTATTGTTAAGTGAAAAAGTGAAAGGTGAAAATGATTTAACTGATAACTTACTCATTGATTTACATCACGATTTCAAACGACACAACGGTTACTCCGAATTAGAAATAAGTCAAAAGCGTACCGCCATAGAAAATGTTATGCGCCCTGACCCCCTATCAACACACATTGAGCGATTACATAATATTGGTTTTAGCCAAACACAAGTTTGGTATCAATGCTTTAACTTTTGCTCACTCGTGGCCATCAAATAACGGAGTCCTTATGAATTCTTGGTTTACAGACTTTTATGCCGCCATTGCGAAAACCGCTTTGAGTCATTGGTTAGAAACACTACCAGCACAATTAAGTCATTGGCAAAAAGAAGCGCAGCACGGTGACTGGCCCAAGTGGGAAAAAGTACTCAAAAATCTACCTGAATCAAATACACAACACATCAATGTAACGGATAAGGTCGAGTTCGGGCTAGCCAACGAGCTCTCAGACGGCCATACCAAGCAATTAACCCATTTGCTAAAGAAAATGATGCCGTGGCGAAAAGGTCCTTTTAATATTCATGGTATTCATATTGATACCGAATGGCGTAGCGATTGGAAATGGGATCGACTAGTTGAGCATATCAGTCCGTTACAAGGGCGCACTGTGCTCGATATTGGCTGTGGTTCTGGCTATCATTTATGGCGTATGCGTGGTGCGGGAGCAAACTTCGTTGTGGGTATTGATCCGTCAGATTTATTCCTATCACAATTTCAAGCGATTAAGCACTTCAACCCAGATCCAAGTGTCCATTTACTGCCATTAGGAGTTGAACAACTACCTGCATTGAAAAGTTTTGATACGGTATTCTCTATGGGTGTACTATATCACCGACGCTCTCCAATCGACTTTTTATCACAATTGAAAGCACAATTGCGTCCCGGTGGCGAACTCGTATTAGAAACACTCGTGATCGAAGGAGATGTGAATACGGTACTTGTACCAACTGATCGCTACGCTAAAATGCGTAATGTCTGGTTCATTCCAAGTACCGCAGCACTGACTTTGTGGTTAGAGCGTGTTGGCTTCAAAGACGTGAATGTGGTGAATAACGATGTAACCTCACTTGATGAACAGCGTCAAACACCTTGGATGGAAACTGAATCATTAGCCGATTTTTTAGATCCTACTGATAACACTAAAACCATCGAAGGTTACCCAGCCCCTTTGCGTGCAATACTCACGGCTAAAGCATAATCACCTAAATAAAATACCAGCTAACTCTCTCCATACGTATTTTATTTAGTTTGTAATTAAATGGTTTCATCTGTGTCTGCCATAAGACACATTCCATACGTATTTTATTTAGTTTGTAATTAAATGGTTTCATCTGTGTCTGCCATAAGACACATATGAAGCCAGCCTGTCAATGGCCCTACTTTGTAAATTACTACCACCACCCAAATCGCATTAACAAGCTAATCCATTGTTATTAATAGTAAATATAGTAAAAACAAATATGTGCAACCACTTGCTGGTGGGATCTGTCATATTTACGCTAGCCGCCCCTAGTCAATTGTTGTAAAATACGCGCGTTTCTAAGCAATCCATAAAGCAATTTTTTGAGGAAAACCCGTGAGCGATCAAAAACAGTCTCTTAGCTACAAAGACGCAGGCGTAGATATTGATGCCGGTAATGCATTAGTTGAGCGCATTAAAGGCGTAGTGAAAAAAACTCGTCGTCCAGAAGTAATGGGTGGGATCGGTGGTTTTGGCGCACTGTGCGAACTTCCTACTGGTTATAAAGAGCCTGTACTAGTCTCTGGTACTGACGGCGTTGGCACTAAGCTTCGTCTAGCGATTGACCTAAAAAAACATGACACTGTAGGTATCGACCTTGTTGCCATGTGTGTAAACGATTTGATTGTCCAAGGTGCTGAACCCCTATTTTTCTTGGACTACTACGCAACTGGAAAATTAGATGTTGATACAGCAGCCGATGTAGTAACTGGTATTGGTAAAGGCTGTGAACTGTCAGGTTGCGCACTGATCGGCGGTGAAACTGCTGAAATGCCTGGCATGTACGAAGGCGAAGACTATGACATGGCTGGTTTCTGTACTGGTGTTGTAGAAAAGTCTAAAATCATTGATGGTACTAAAGTAGCTGCGGGCAACCAATTAATCGCACTTGCTTCAAGCGGCCCTCACTCAAACGGCTATTCTTTAATTCGTAAAGTACTTGAAGTATCTGGTGCCGATACGAATGCCGAATTTGAAGGTAAAACGCTGGGCGAACACCTTCTTGAACCGACCCGTATTTACGTAAAATCAATTCTTGAATTACTAAAAGACGTTGACGTTCATGCGCTTTCGCATATTACAGGTGGTGGCTTTTGGGAAAATATCCCACGCGTGTTACCTGAGTCAGCAAAAGCGGTAGTAAAAGGCGATAGCTGGGAATGGCCTGCAATCTTTAATTGGTTACAAGAAAACGGCAACATCAGTACGCACGAGATGTACCGTACATTTAACTGTGGCGTAGGTATGATCTTAGTGGTTCCTGCCGACAAATTAGCAGCAAGCCTTGACATACTTAACGCACAAGGTGAGCAAGCATGGCATATTGGTGAAATTCAAGATGCGACTGCTGGTGAAGAACAAGTAGAAATCGTTGCTGGTAAAGACTAATGACGCCATCTCGCTTAGTTGTATTGATCTCTGGCAGTGGCTCTAATTTACAAGCCATCATAGATGCTTGCCAAAACAACGACATTAATGGCGAGATCTGCGCTGTGATCAGCAATAAAGCTGATGCATATGGATTAGTTCGTGCTCAGAATGCAGGAGTAGAAACCTGCATTCTGAGCCATAAAGATTATCCATCGCGTGAAGACTATGATGTTGAACTGGCCGCATTAATTGACTCTTTTAATCCAGATTTAGTTGTATTAGCTGGATTTATGCGTATTCTAACCCCACACTTGGTGCAAAAATTTAAGGGAAAAATGTTGAACATTCATCCTTCTTTGTTGCCTAAGTATCAAGGGCTGAATACCCATCAAAGAGCAATAGATGCTAAAGACGATGTTCATGGTGTAAGCGTACACTTTGTAACGGAAGAGCTAGACGGTGGACCCGTTGTATTACAAGCTAAGGTACCTATCTTAGACAATGATACAGCAGACACACTCGCTAAGCGCGTTCATGAACAAGAGCATATTATTTATCCTTTGGTGGTCAAGTGGTTCAGCGAACACAGACTAACAATGGAAGCAGATTATGCCGTTTTTGATGACCAACCCCTTCCAATTCAAGGCACAGCGTACCCAGAATAAAAAAATTAGCGCTTGGCTTGTCGGGTTAAGCGCTTTCTTTTCATGCTCATTACTTGCAAATACACTCACTCCGTACCACGCAGAATACCAAATTCTTCGTAAAGGCTCTGTCCAAGGATCGGCCACTCGCGACCTCAGTAAAATTGATGAAAATACATATCAGCTAGAATATCAAAGTGATATTAAGTGGATGATCTTTAATGATAAACGCACAGAAATATCGATGTTTACGTTTGACAATAACCGCACCCAGCCCATTCATTATGATATGACTCGCAGCGGCACTGGGCCTGATAAAGAATATACAGTCAGTTTCGACCACACAAAGAAAACCATTACGTCAAACAAAAAGAAGTACCCACTTGATATTACGTGGCAAACCGAGCAACAAGATGCGCAAACCTATCAAATTCAACTACGTCGTGATATTAAAGCGGGAAAAACTAAGCTGAGTTACCCGATTGTGGATAAAAAAGGCAATCAGCGCAACTATGACTTTGAAGTTGAGGGTGAAGAGACCATCACCCTGCCCATAGGCAATGTCAAAACCATCAGAATAAAAAGGTTATATGACAACGATAAGCGTCAAGCAACGGTATGGCTGGCGCCAGAATATGATTATATGTTGGTAAAGATATACAAAGGGAAAAAAGGCATTGAACAGTTTCAAGTTCAAATGACCAAGTACGACATTAAGTAAATGATTCAACATTGATACCGTAACTTGCTGAGTTGCGGTATCGTCTATTTTTATTGTCTCTAATTACACTAAACTAAAAAGATATAAATAGATATAAATAGATATACGCCATGATAGCCGTTATATTTTTTCACCCAGTTTAAACAACACAAACTCACCGGGCTCCATTTTTTGCCATTGCTCATCATTGGTGAGTGGCCGCGTTGCAATTACACTCACTACATCATTTGGCGTGGTTTCTTCTTTAAAATCAACCACCATATCAGCATCAATCAAGGTGGCTTTGCCAAATGGCGCTCTACGAGTGATCCAATGCAGGTTATTGGTGCAATATGCCAGCACGTACACTCCATCAGTCAGTAGCATATTAAATACACCTTTGTCCTTCAATGTCGCCGCCAACTTAGCCGCATATCGAAAAACCACCGCCATATTTGAGGGTTTTTTCGGATACTTCTCTCTAATTTTATCTAGCAGCCAACAAAAAGCCAATTCGCTGTCTGTATTACCCACAGGGCGATAAAAGGATGGTTTCAGATCAGTGTAATTAGATAACTGCCCATTGTGTGCATAGGTGATCTCTCTTCCCCATAGCTCACGGGTAAAAGGATGAGTGTTTTCTAAACACACTCGGCCGCGATTGCCTTGGCGAATATGGCTAATAACCGACACACTCTTAATTGGGTAAGCTTTTACTAATTTGGCGATTTCAGATTGACAGCTTGGTTCAGGGTCTTTAAATGTACGACAGCCTTTGCCTTCGTAAAACGTGATCCCCCAGCCATCTTTATGCGGCCCCGTATTACCACCGCGCTCTAATAGGCCTGAAAAACTAAAACAGATATCTGTCGGTACATTCGCAGACATACCCAATAGCTCACACATTAAATAAAAACTCCTTTATAAACAGAACACAAAGAACAAGCTTTATACTTTTTATTTTTAAATGTCACAGTGAGTGTCATTGTTAAGTTTGTAGTATATATCTTGTGTAGCAATCGCTGTATTATCCCGTACTAATATAGCATCGTAAATACTCTATTTATTAGATAGATAAATTATTTAATGCACACCTTCCCCACACAATCTGTGGATAACTTCAGACATTCTCGGCTCACATTCGCTGTTTACATCATCACTTGTGCCTTTAAAA
>NZ_JAGJEF010000091.1:0-15449 GCF_018100875.1 Pseudoalteromonas sp. MMG012 | reverse complement strand
GTACATATTGAGTTATGCTCATTGAACAATCTATTTTTGAAGGTGTCGACCATTCACCAATACTTATAGTGAGTAAACAATAAGTGGAGTTAACTAATGATCGATATCACCAATAATAGTAAAAATTTAACCTTAGTTGCGATCGATATCGCAAAGAAAAGTCATGACGCTCTTATTCAATTTGCCAATGGGCATTCTGTACAAATGAAAATTGAAAACTCATTGCAAGGCTATCAGCGGTTATGGGTAGAATGTTGTAAGCATGCCTCAGTTATTCGTATCGGGTTTGAGCCAACTGCTGATTACCATCGCAATGTTGCTTATTGGTTTCAACAACAAGGGGCACAATGCCACCTCGTGTCATCATTATCATGCGCTCGTGCAAGAGAGATGCTTTTTCAGACATGGGATAAGAATGATCGCAAAGATACCTCCGTGATTATGTACTTGTTAAATCAAGGAATGTCGCGTCCGTTCTTTGACCCTTTGGTTCATCAAACAATGGATATACAAGAGTTGTCAAATACCTACCATCAAGTAACCATTGCTAGAACACGTTGCTTAAACAGCCTAGTTAACCATAACCTGACATTATATTTCCCTGAAGCCGAACAATTTTTTCATAACTCCAGATCGGAATGGTTTTGTGATTTCTTATTAAAATTTCCAACCCCTGCATCCATTACGAGATATCGAAAAGCCACATTTGTAAAACGGGCATGGGATGTTATTGGCCGTAAACAGTATAAATTGCAATTTTTAGAGCATCTTTATGATATCGCTGAAACATCAATTGCATTACCTGTAGATATCAAAAGTGTCGCTGTGGAAACGTATCGAATACAATTGCAGCGTTATATTGATTTAACGCGCCAGCGATTGGCACTAGAGCTCAGGTCTGAGCAGTTTTTATCTCAGCGGTCAGATTACAAACGCCTGAAAACAATACCAGGTGTTGGTGCAATCATCGCATTAATTATTATTGCTGAAAGTGGTGATTTATGTCGATTTAATCATTATCGACAATATTTAAACTATTGCGGTTTTAACTTATCTGCTTTGCAGAGCGGACAAAAGAAGGGCAACTATAAATTATCGAAGCGTGGAAATGCACGTCTAAGGTATGGTTATTGGCTTGCAGCAAACGCTGCAATCAGAATGAGAGAAAATAGTTTCCGCTATAAGTATGAGCGTTATATTAAAATCAACGGTGGATCTGCTGATACAAAGCGAAAAGCCTACACAGCTGTAGCGGTTAAATTAGCCAGAGTTGCCCACTCTATCGTTAAAAACGATGTAGATTACCATGGCTACCATGAGATTTTTCGGGGGACGTAAATCACGCGGCCGTTAAGGCGCATTAACCGACCTAGTAGATAATGCTCTACGTCCTCGACTTTTAATAATGCTATGTTAAGTCCGTTAGTGCCCTTTAAATAGGGACACCTGTACATCATGGTAAGCAATATTTTTTGTGAGCAATACAGAGTTCTAGTCGCAAACTAATTGACACGATAGTTACATAAAACGTGTAGCTCGGGATTTTACGTCTCAAAAAATGGTTGACTAAATAGGTAGTCCGTTATCTACTCTAATTTGTTTTGTTTTGTTTTGTTTTGTTTTGTTTTGTTTTGCCGCGCCAAGCAATGATCTGTTTTAGTGTCCTAATTACTCTCTCAGCCGTTAAACTGGTATCAACTTCAATCGCTAATGCTTGTCGATTGAAGTCATCAAGTACGTTCAATGTTCTGAACCGATGTCCATAGCTTAATGCATCACTCATAAAGTCCATTGACCAAGATTCGTTATGTTCTGCTGGGGCACTTAACGGTTCTGGCGTTCTCGTTGGTACACGGCGTTTTCCTTTACGTCTTAAGTTGAGTTTAAGCATGTTATAAACACGTTCAACACGCTTCTTATTCCAAGGTTTCCCCTTGTTGCGAAGCCTTTTAAATAGTTTGGGCAGCCCCCATCTTTGGTGACGTTCGACCAATGCTAGCAATGCGTCGATAACTTCATCATCTGATGGCCGTTTATGTTTGTAATAAAAAACTGAGCGGCTTAGCCCGGCCACTTCACAAGCAAATGCGACGCTGACGTTAAATTGAGTTCTCAAATGCTCAACCCAAGCTCTGCGTCTACTTGTCTTTACAGCTTTTTTGCAATGATATCCTCAAGCATCGAGTGCTTTAAGCTCAGCGTTGCAAACATATCTTTTAGCTTACGATTTTCTTCTTCAAGTTCTTTAAGGCGTTTAACATCAGACGCTTCCATACCACCATATTTTGAGCGCCATTTGTAAAATGTGCTTTGGCCGATGGCATGTTTACGGCAAATTTCAGGCACTGGAATACCTGATTCAGCTTCTTTGATCATGCTGACAATTTGAGTTTCGGTGAACTTACTTTTTCTCATCGTAAATTTTCCTGTTTTAGTTAATGGAAAATTCTACTTATGAACTGTTTCATTTTTTGGGGGAGTTACAGTTATAGCCCTAATTTTGCGACAATCAAACTTATTTAGGCCTTGGTAGTCACACTCATTCAAATAAACATCAAAATTTAATTTTTATTTGTAAATTTGACCTATTAATTCTAATTGTGTCAGGAATACACGCATTTCAAACTCTAGCTGATGATAGTTAGGGAGCATATGCTGGCACAATTGATAAAATGCCTTATCGTGTTGCTTTATTCTGATGTGGGCTAACTCATGAACAACAATCATTTCTAAAAACACTTCAGGTGCTGTTTTGAAAATATCACTAATTCGTATTTCATTTTTACTCTTTAACTTATTTCCCTGAACTCTTGAAATAAATGTATGCAAGCCCAGAGCGTTATTTACAGCATGGATTTTTTTATCGTAAATAACTTTACTTAATGGAGAGGATTTCCGTAAGTGAGTGTTTTTTAAATTTAGGACGTATTCACGAAGCAATTTATCGTTTTTAATATCATGCACTTTGGGGTGTTTCTTAAGTAAAAATTGACCTAGTATATCTTGTTCAATCATCGTTCTGACTTGATCTTGCACTTCGAGTGAGTATGACGATAGATACTTTAACGGAGCTAATTTTACTTTTGAAGATGGCATTCTTTGTGTTTTTAAGCTTAGGAAGATGAATAAAGAAAATTGTACCTTACTTATTTTTATTCTGATAGTGACAACAGCTAATCGCTGAGCTCTCGATAGCGTTATCTTATCGTTGAGCGTAAGGTCAAAAATTTAGTCTTTATTTTTATTCCAGACACAAATGAAAGTTCATGATTTTATTTCTTATGAGCTAAAAAGTTAGTGATGTTGACCCACAATCGTTATACATAAGTTGACAACATTTAGCCGATAAGTCGGTTGTTAGGAATAGTTATGATCTTTTTCTTTAAAGTGCGCTAATTCATGAATAATCAACATTTTTAGAAGCGGCTCAGGGGCACATTTGAGCTGTTCGGCAATGGAAATTTCGTGTTTGGCTTTGAGTTTCCCTCCGTGTTGTTGGCGTTTAAAGGTATGTGTACCAAGTGCGTTTTGCACTAAGTCTTTTTGTTTTTTATAACCGACGCTTGACAATTTTGGTGCATTTTTTAAATATCGTTGTTTAAAACGATTAGTGTACTCAAATAGGTGTTTTTCAGACTTTAGTTGATGCGCAGTGGGGTACTTATTTTTAAAGTAACCCACGAGTTTGTTTGAGCTGATGAGTTGTGCTACTTGTTGCTGAATGTTGTCAGGGTAATGTTGAAAATAATCTAAAAAGTTCATAAAACGGCAGGTTGGCTAAAAGTCAGTGGTATTATATGCTATTGAATATTCAGAAAACGAGTAGTTTTAATTAATATGTATAACGCGAGTTGTTTATGTGGTGCCGTAAAAATAGAAATACATGGCGCTATTACCGACATTATTCATTGTCATTGTTCTTTATGTCGAAAGTCTACAGGGAGTGCGTATGCTACCAATGGCTTCGTAGACACTGAACAGTTTAAAATTACGCAAGGCATTAATCACATAGCGCATTTTGAGTTTAAAACTGGTAGGAAGCGCCATTTTTGTCGTCATTGTGCATCACCCCTATATAGTTCTAACGCAGAGAATACGAAGAAGGTGAGGCTGCGATTGGGGATCTTAGATTCACCAATAAGTGAGCGGCCCATATCTCACAACTTTGTGACATCTAAAGCTGATTGGGATGAGATTAATGCGGATTTACCTTTAAATGACAGGTTTGAAGCGACTAGAAGCATAAAATAGCCCACTTGCTGTGAGCTATTTTGGGGTAACATGATTAATGTTCAGTCTCTAATGTGCAGCAATCTGACGCGCGTGAATTACCGCCTCGTTGAATGAGATGCGCATTTGCTTGTCGTGTTTCATCAGTGCAGCAGATGTGATCAGCGGAAATACCGCCGGCCACCTTTTTCGTCGCAGCACTTGGGAGTAAATTTGTATCTTGAGATAGTGTTTTAATGTTCTTTTTTTGTAGTTTTAATAACATGTCTATTTCCTTGATGTTTTTTTATTCAAGAGCAGTTTATGCATGTTGCACTTAAAAAAGCAATGTTAAATCAGAATAAGTCATTTTGACTGGGTTCCAAGTTTGCGGGGAAGTCCCCTAATATCGCTGCAGGGTGTGCTAAATCGGCGATAAATTGTTTGGCCAACAATGGCGCATCAAAATTATCGGCAGTATGAAAAAACAAATAGGGTGTTTTACCATCGTTTAACCAGCCTCTAATTTTATCTAACCACGGGTGATAGAGCTTTCTATTTGCTGCTAAGTCGGAGCAGCCAACATATCGAATAATAGGGGCATTTGCAGTGGCTATAACATGGAGGGGGACTTTCGGCTTCTTTCTTTGTGCATCAATGATAGCTGCTGTATTGGGTGGTTCGCTAAAAAGTGGGCGAGTATCCATCATGATCCGGTTGTATTTTTGTGTCATTAAAAACTGATTAAATCGCATTTCACTCTCTCCCTTATCAAAAAAGCCGAGATGGCGAACTTCAATGCCTAACGGCAGGTCGCTAGGTAATAAGCGAGTGAAGTTACTAATGGTGGTGAGAAAATCAGGGCTACAGCTTTTAGGTAGCTGCAGCATAATTTGGCCGATGTTTTGATACAAGGGCTCAAATAGTGTAAGCCACGCGAGTAACTCACTTTGACAATGCTGTAATGCCATATCGTGGGAAAAGCGTCGCGGTATTTTAAAGGTAAACTTAAAGTGCTCTGGTACGTTTTTTTGCCACTTGAGAACTGTCTCAGGGGTTGGATCTGCGTAAAAGCTAGTATTGCCTTCTACTGAGTTAAAAATGTGACTGTATTGCTCGAGCATCTGTTTTGGTTGACAGTCACGTGTGAAAAATCGACCTTTCCAATGTGCTGAACTCCACTGAGGGCACCCAATATAAAGCATAAAATACAAGATCCGTGAACGATAAAGTATATTAATTGTATCAAAACACATTAATCGATGGGAAATTTGCATACTTGTGTCGATCAAGGATGACTTTAAGGGGGAATTTTATATAATTGGCGGTAATTTTTTCAAATTAACCTTATTGGTTGCAGCACGATGCAGCCGACTAACAGGAATACTATGCGCTCGATATATTGTGGGAACTTAAATAAAAGCCATGTTGGCGAAGAAGTAGAACTATGTGGCTGGATAAACAAACGCCGTGATCTAGGTGGTTTAATCTTTATCGATTTACGAGATCGTGAAGGCCTAGTTCAAGTGGTGTTTGACCCAGAAATAGAAGGGTTAATGGACACTGCAAATACACTTCGTCAAGAATTTTGTGTGCAGGTAAAAGGTACGGTTCGAGCGCGCCCTGATAGCCAAGTAAATAAAGATATGGCAACAGGTGAAGTTGAAATACTCGGTACAGGTTTGAACATAATAAACCGCTCAGAACCATTACCACTAGATTTTAATCAACAAAACTCAGAAGAGCGCCGTTTAAAGTACCGTTATTTAGACCTTCGTCGTTTGGAGATGAGCGATCGTATTAAGCTAAGAGCAAAAGCCAGTAGCTTTGTCCGTCGATTCTTAGATGGAAATGACTTCCTTGATATTGAAACGCCGGTATTAACGAAAGCAACACCTGAAGGTGCGCGTGATTATTTAGTACCAAGCCGTGTGCATAAAGGCAGCTTTTACGCGCTACCACAGTCACCACAACTGTTTAAACAGTTGCTGATGATGTCGGGTTTTGATCGTTATTATCAAATAGTAAAGTGTTTCCGTGATGAAGATTTGCGCGCAGACCGCCAGCCAGAGTTCACTCAAATCGATTTAGAAACATCGTTTATGAGCTCAGATCAAGTGCGTGCTATGACAGAGCGTTTAGTGACTGAAATGTGGCAAGATCTCCTTAATGTGGACCTAGGTACATTTCCTGTTATGCCATATAGCGAAGCAATGCGTCGTTTTGGCTCTGATAAGCCTGATTTACGGAATCCGATGGAATTGGTAGATGTTGCTGATTTAGTCAAGGATGTTGAATTTAAAGTCCTAGCGGCACCTGCAAACGACGAAAAAGGCCGTGTTGCAGTGTTAACTGTACCTGGTGGTGCCAAACTTTCTCGAAAGCAAATTGATGAATACACTAAGTTTGTTGGTATTTACGGTGCGAAAGGTCTTGCTTGGATGAAAGTGAATGACCGTGATGCGGGCATTGAAGGGGTTCAGTCACCAATTGCTAAATTTTTAAATGAAGAAGTGATCAACGCTTTACTTGAGCGTACTAACGCACAAACTGGCGATATTATTTTATTTGGCGCAGATAAGCGTAATGTTGTTAATGAAGCAATGGGCGCATTGCGCCTAAAGGTAGGTCTAGACCTAGAACTCACTCATTTAGATAAGTGGGCGCCACTATGGGTGGTTGACTTCCCGATGTTTGAAGAAGACGATGAAGGCACATTACATGCGGTTCATCACCCATTTACTGCACCAAAAGATATTTCTGCTCAAGAATTAGAATCAGCGCCAGCTGGCGCTATTTCTGATGCCTATGACATGGTAATCAATGGGTATGAAGTGGGCGGTGGTTCGGTTCGTATTCATACTGCCGATATGCAAGAAGCAGCGTTTAGAATTTTAGGCATAGAAGAGCAAGAGCAACAGGATAAGTTCGGATTCTTACTAGATGCACTGAAGTACGGTACACCGCCACATGCTGGCTTGGCATTTGGTTTAGACCGTTTAGTTATGCTGCTGTGCGGGACGGATAATATTCGTGATGTGATTGCGTTTCCTAAAACTACACAAGCATCTTGTCTATTAACAGATGCACCAAGCGTTGCAAATCCAGATTCGCTAAAAGAGTTGGCAATTGCAGTAGCAAAGGTTGAAAAAGAAGTAGTTCAATCTGACGGTGAGTAGCCGTTATTAAGGAATTCGAGTACCAAAAAAGGCGACTAGATATAGTCGCCTTTTTGTTGAGGGTTGACGTATTTAACTGGTAATTCATACAGTATTTTGGCATGATGCAAAAAAACGATGTAGGATTATGCTTTGGCAACTATTTTGGGTATTGACCCCGGCTCTCGATTTACAGGTTATGGTGTAATAGCGCATCAAGGGAGTAAATTTCAGTATTTGGGTAGTGGTTGTATAAAAATAGGTGAGTTTGATTTTCCGACCCGTTTAAAAATGATTTATCAAGGTGTGACGCAGTTAATAGAGCAGTTTCAACCAGACAGTTTCTCTATTGAACAAGTGTTTATGGCACATAATCCAGATTCAGCCCTAAAACTCGGTCAAGCACGTGGTGCCGCTATTGTGGCCGCAGCGATGCAAGATATAGCGGTGCATGAATACTCTGCTAGGCAAGTGAAACAAGCTGTAGTAGGTAATGGTGGGGCTAAAAAGGAACAAGTCCAAGAAATGGTAAAACGCATTTTAAAATTGCCAGGTACACCACAAGCTGATGCTGCAGACGCATTAGCAATTGCTATTTGTCATGCTCACTCAGAGCAAAGTTTAATTCGTTTGGCTGGTAGTGCAACAAAAACTGTGCGCCGAAGATTGAGGTAAAGTAAATGATTGGAAGACTAAGTGGGACTTTATTAGAAAAGCAGCCGCCTGAAATATTGCTTGATGTATCGGGTATTGGTTATGAAGTACAAATGCCAATGACGTGTTTTTATGAATTACCAAACTGCGGTGAATCGGCTGCGATTTACACACACTTTGTCGTCAGAGAAGATGCACAGTTATTGTTTGGGTTTAATCATAAAAAAGAACGAGCGTTATTTCGTGAATTAATTAAAGCCAACGGGGTTGGGCCCAAACTTGGCTTGGCGATTTTGTCAGGTATGTCCGCAGAGCAATTTATTCATTGTGTAAATAACGAAAATGCAACAACGCTTGTTAAGATCCCGGGTGTTGGTAAAAAGACAGCAGAACGTTTGGTGCTTGAAATGAAGGATAGACTTAAGAATTTTGGTCACGATTTACTAACCCCATTCAGTGATGGTGCGGTTATTGCTCCACAAGAAAACCCGACAGTTCAAGATACTCCGGCAGATGATGCCGTTGCTGCATTACTGGCTTTAGGTTATAAATTAGCACAAGCACAAAAAGCAGTGAAGGCCGTTTCAAAACCAGAAATGGGGACTGAAACACTGATAAAAGAAGCTCTTAAGTCAATGATGTGATAACCCATGATAGAAGCAGACCGATTAATTGAGCCTGAAGCTCAAGGCAATGAAGATAATGTGGATAGGGCAATTAGGCCCAAATTACTTGCCGATTATACGGGTCAAGACCATGTAAAAAAGCAAATGGCTATTTTTATTGAGGCCGCTCGCTCAAGAGAGGAAGCTTTAGATCATTTATTGATTTTCGGTCCTCCAGGTTTGGGCAAAACGACGTTGGCAAACATTGTCGCAAACGAACTCGATGTCAATATTAAAGCGACATCTGGACCGGTACTTGAAAAAGCAGGAGATCTGGCTGCTTTATTGACGAACCTTGAAGAAGGTGATGTGTTATTTATAGATGAAATACACAGATTAAGCCCGCAAGTGGAAGAAATACTGTATCCAGCCATGGAGGATTACCAATTAGATATTATGATTGGGGAAGGACCTGCGGCACGCTCTATTAAGTTAGAATTACCGCCTTTTACATTAATTGGTGCTACAACCAGAGCTGGCTCATTAACGTCTCCTTTACGAGATCGATTTGGTATAGTTCAGCGACTGGAGTTTTATTCAGTTCCTGATTTGTCTACTATTATTTCTCGCTCTGCATTTTACTTAGATTTAGGAATAAGCCCTGAAGGTGCCGATGAAGTCGCGCGTCGCTCCAGAGGGACGCCTCGTATTGCGAATCGCTTGTTACGACGTGTAAGAGATTATGCACAGGTTAAAGGTGATGGCAAAGTAAGTGCCGATATTGCGAATTTAGCATTAGAGATGGTGGATGTTGATAAGCGTGGTTTTGATTATATGGACCGCAAGTATCTGATGTCCATAATTGAGAAGTTTATGGGGGGCCCTGTTGGCTTAGATAATTTAGCGGCAGCCATTGGTGAAGAGCGTGAAACCATTGAAGATGTTATAGAACCATTTTTAATTCAGCAGGGTTTTATTCAACGTACGCCAAGAGGGCGTATTGCCTCCAATGCGGCATACTTACATTTTGATTTGGTTATACCTGATAGGTAAAGGTTTACAAGGCAAACACTAAACAATGGAAAACTCAGCTATTTGCTGAGTTTTTTGGTTTTAGACATAGGTTAGTTACCTTTGGGCTTAATTTTTAATTTTCAGAGGTTTAAGTATGAATACAGGGGAGTCGAGCCAAAAAAGCGGAATTTTGGACAAAAAAAAGCCCGCAAAAAATGCGGGCAAAACAACAAGTTGAAGGAAGTAATCCAGGGGTTGATAAGTTAACTCAGGTTTTATCCTTAGCGCTCTTATCACAGCAATACGACAAATCAGAATCCTATTGCTAGCAACTGTGCTTTTGCATATATAGATGCTGTGTGCTCAGTACAGGGTGTATATTAAAGAGGTTTTAGGAATACATCAAACTAGAAAAATTATTTTTTCACATTAGATTTTTTAATCTGATTGGTTTTTAAATTTTGTTTGGTGGTGAATGATTAATCAATAAATTAACCTAACCTATTGATAATTATTCGTTTCTCTATATTTGTTTTTTGTTTGGCGTATTAGTTTATTTGTTGTTAATTGGTATTACCATTGTGTTTTTGATGGTTTATTCTTAATAAGTGCATAAACTAAATGTTTTATGCAGCTAGCATTCATAAATACGCGTTTATTATTCACGGTACATTTTGATTAAATTAACTACCTGTAGTGTCTTTATGTAGTAAATGTTATTTTTCGGTTGGTTTATCGCCAATTAGCGTAATTTCATGGTAATGAGATTGTCAGCGTAACTATGTGTGGGTAAACTAACTGAACCTTTATAGTCGCTTACAGTCAATGTTGTAACGAATTGTACGGGTATCTATATCCGACACACCATTTCTTAGGAGTATAATAACGTGGAATCGGGACTAAATTTTGTTGATCTTATTTTAAAAGCCAGTGTGCTAGTTCAACTTGTGATGTTGGCACTTGTAGGCATGTCTATTGCGTCTTGGGCGATTATATTTCAGCGTAGGTCAATTATCTCAAACGCGATGGTAGATGCGAAAAGGTTTGAACAAAAATTTTGGTCCGGGATGGACTTGAGCAAGCTTTATAATGAAGTGACGGCGAGAGTAGGGAACCCTGAGGGGTTAGAAGCGTTATTTGTATCTGGCTTTAAAGAGTTTGCAAGACATAAGAAAAACAGCACTCACTCGACTGGGCTTGTAATTGAAGGTACGCATCGCTCGATGCGGGTGGCGTTATCTCGTGAAGTGGAAAAGTTAGAGTCAAGTTTGTCTTTTTTAGCCACAGTTGGCTCTATTAGCCCCTATGTTGGCTTATTTGGTACTGTATGGGGGATCATGAATGCGTTTATTGCATTGGGTGAAGTAAAACAAGCCACTTTGCAAATGGTTGCACCGGGTATTGCAGAAGCTCTTATCGCAACTGCAATGGGTTTATTCGCGGCAATTCCTGCGGTTATGGCTTATAACAAGTTTGCAAAAAATGTTGAGAAGCTTGAGACTCAATACATTAACTTTATGGAAGAGTTTGCCAATATACTGCACCGCCAAGCTGCAAGCTCTGCTGAGGTAAAGCAACATGTATCAGCGTAAAAAGCGCCGCCCCGTCGCAGAGATTAACGTGGTGCCCTACATCGATGTGATGTTGGTCCTACTGATCATATTTATGGCTACGGCTCCCCTTATTACCCATGGTGTTAAGGTCGATTTGCCTCAAATGCAAGAGTCTGATTTAGTTGAAACAAAAGATGCGCCACCGATTATTGCATCGATTGATGCTGAAGGCAGATACTTTGTAAGCGTGGGCACTGATCCAGAAGCGCCGATGGACGCGGTTGAAGTGGCGGCTGTTATTAAACTAAAGCTACAGCAAAACCCAGATACACCGGTCATGATTAAAGGTTCTGGGCATGTATCTTATCAAGAAGTGTTATTGTTGATGGACTTTCTTAAAAATGCAGGTGTGCCGTCGGTTGGTCTTATGACGAAATCTTTTGAGGAAAGCTAATGGGTGCATTGCAAAGCGGAATTATAAAATCAGTGTTACTGCATTTTGCTTTGGCGGGAATGCTTTTTGCTTCCGCCAACTTTCATACCCCAGAGCCAACGGTAATGGAAGTGACTTTAAACCCTGAGCTGAGTGAGCTTAGGGAAGAGAAAGTCGTCTCAGCAATTTCTGTTGATCAAAGTGCTGTGGAAAAGAAAATTGCTGAGTTGAAAAAGCAAGAGCAGAACAAAAAGCGCGCTGAAGAAAAACGTATCAGAGATTTAGAGCGACGGGCAAGTCAAGCAAGAAAAGACAGAGAAGCAGAAGCTCGCAGAATTAAAAAGCTAGAACAGCAACGCAAAGCAAAAGTGGCGGAAAAGAAAAAAGCGGAAGCGCAAGCGAAGAAAGCCCGAGAAATTGAGAAGAAGCAACGTGCTCAAGCAGATAAAGCGCGTGCTGAAAAATTAGCGGCAGAGAAAGCGGCTAAAGCGGCATCAACCAAGCGTAAAGCTGAAGAAGATGCACTGAAAAAAGCAGAAGATGCCCGTAAACTTCGTGAAGCTCAAGAGAAAAGAAAAGCAGAAGCTGCAGAAAATGCACGTCAAAAGGCATTGCAAGAGCAGTTAATGCAGGAGCAACTAGCACAAGAGCAAGCTGCACGTAATAAATTACGAAAACAACAAGTATTATCAGAAGTTGATAAATATCGCGCACTCATAATACAACGTATCCAAGCTAATTTACTGATAGACGAAAAAATGAAAGGCAAGCAGTGTCGAGTGAATATTCGACTAGGGTTTAACGGCCTAGTTACAGATACACGCTCGCTTGGTGGTGATAAATTGGTTTGTGAAGCGGCACTGCGCGCGGTGCGTATGGCTGATACATTACCAGTTTCGAAAGAAAAAGATGTTTTCGAGCAGCTTAAGAACATTAATCTAACAATTAAACCCAATTTATAAAGGAAGTCTATGTTCAACCGGATAAAAGCATTATTAGTTATTGTTGCTTTTGGCATGCAAGGGCTGGCAAATGCCGCGCTTGAAATTGTGATAACCGAGGGCGTTGATAGTGCTCGGCCCATCGCTGTTGTGCCTTTTAAATATGAAGGTGTTGGTGAAAAACCGATGCGAGTGAGCGAAGTCATTGCAGCTGATTTAACACGCAGTGGTAAATTTAAGCCTCTGTCGTTTACTGAACTTCCTCAATTGCCAAGCACAGATGAAGAAGTGGACTATAGCGCTTGGGTAAATAAAGGGGTTGAAGCGGTTATTGTTGGCACTGTGACACAACAACCCGGTGGGCGTTATTTGATCAAGTATGAATTAATTGATGTGATCCGGGCACAGATCACCGGCGGAGAGACACGCATGATGAGTAATGGTCAACTGATGAAAAGCCAAGATCATGTGCAAGAAGCACGACAAAGTGTGATATCCAGTGACGGTTTTAGGCAATATGCGCATCAAATCAGTGATGTTGTGTATGAGTCACTTACAGGGGAACGAGGTGCATTTCGGACGAAAATTGCCTACGTGATTGTGCGCGACGAGGCTGATAAGCCTTACCAGTTAGTTGTTGCGGATTATGATGGGTTTAACGAGCAGGTGTTATTACGTTCTAAAGAGCCTTTGATGTCGCCGTCATGGTCACCTGATGCCAATAAGTTAGCATATGTTACGTTTGAAAATCGCCAATCACAAATCTATGTGCAAGATATTTATACTGGTAAGCGCGATCTCATCACGAGTTACCCTGGTATTAATGGTGCGCCACAGTTTTCTCCTGATGGAAAGCAATTATTAATTGTACTATCCAAAGATGAGGGAGGGGCCACAGAGGTTTATCAATATAACTTGCAAACACGCACAGAACGCCGTTTGACACGTCATCGTAGTATAGATACTGAGCCAAGTTGGCACCCAAATGGCAAAGATATTGTGTATACGTCTGAAAGGGGTGGTAATGCCCAGATTTATAAGTTAAATTTACAAACTGGTAGGTCAAAGCGTATTACCTTTGACGGCGATATGAATTTAGCCGGTTCGGTTACCCCTGATGGGAAGCATCTGGTCATGGTAAATCGAACAATTGGTAAATATCATATTGCTAAAAAAGAATTGAGATCTGGACTGTTTCAAGTATTAACGCGAACCCGTTTAGACGAATCTCCGAGCATAGCGCCAAATGGCTCGATGATTATTTATAGTACGCTGCATAACAATAAGCAGGTATTGGCTTTGGTGTCTATGGATGGGCGGTTTAAAGCGCGACTTCCGGTTTCTGATGGGCAAGTGAAAGCTCCTGCCTGGTCGCCATTTTTACAGTAATTTTGCTGGTTAGAATTTAAGATATAGGAATATACTCGATGCAACTTAACAAAACATTAAAAGCTTTATTAGTGGCTTTGCCAGTAATGACGCTGGCCGCGTGTAGCTCATCTTCAAGTGTAGACGAAAGTGCTGCAAATGAAAGCAACCAAGCAGCAACACAAGAAAATAATAACGTTGACGTGAATACTATTTCACGCGTTAAATCAGCAGAAGAAAAGCTTCGTGAAAAATATGAAGCGCTTCGTCAAGAGCAGATCATCTACTTTGATTTTGATAAATCAACAGTGCAGGGTGCGTATGCTGAGCTTTTACAAGCACATGCTGATTTCTTGGTTAAAAACCCAAGTGTAAAAGTATTGGTTGAAGGTCATGCTGATGAGCGTGGTACGCCAGAGTACAATATTGCGCTTGGTGAAAGCCGTGGCAAAGCGGTTGCTAAATACCTACAAAGCTTAGGTGTGTCTGACAGCCAAATTTCAGTTGTGAGTTATGGTGAAGAAAAACCAATGGTTAAATCTCGCACTGAAGAAGCTTTTGCTAAAAACCGTCGTGCGGTTTTAGTTTACTAATTTGATAAGAGATATTATGAAGCCAAATCATATTTTGGCAGCCATAATGATTCTGAGCGGGAGCACCCAAATTTTGGCTGCTCCCGCTCCTGTTTCTACGGCTGCAAATACGCAATCTTCGATTGAGCAACGTATCGCACAATTAGAAAGCATGATGAAGACTCGAAACCTGCTACAAGTTGAACTACAGCAGCAGTTAGGGCAGCTACAAGATGAAGTAAGCCAAGTTCGTGGCGTAACGGAAGAACAAAGTTATAAGCTTGAGAAAGTATTACAGCGCCAACGAGAGCTATACCAAGAAATAGAAAACCGTGTTTCAAAGGTGTATGAACAAGCAAGCACGGTGGCGGTGACTGAAGAGGTTGTAGACACATCTCAAGCCATTAGTAATGACTTGTCTGAAAATGAAGCGTACGACAAAGCGGTTGCGCTTATTATGAAAGATAAGCGTTATGATGCAGCGATCCCTGAATTTCAGTCATTTTTGACGAACTTTCCCACATCGGTATATATACCTAATGCGCACTATTGGCTAGGGCAGCTATTATCTATTAAGAATGATGATGAGAATGCCATAGTGCACTTTAAAACGGTGGTTGATAATTTTTCCGAATCGAATAAGCGACCTGAAGCGATGCTTAAGCTGGGCACCTTGTATGAAAAGCAAGGAAAGGCAGAATTGGCGAAAACGGTGTTAACTACTTTATTGAATGAATACCCAAGTACCACTGCTGCAAAAATGGCCACAGAGCGCTTGTCGAAGATCTAAAAGCTCGATTTTTTGCCACTATGGTTTAAAATTAGGCGCTTAGGCATAAAAACTGAAAAAAACTACGTATTTAAGTTGCACTCATTTTTTAAATAAGTATTATAAGCGCCCGCAGCAGGCGATTGGTTCAAACCAAACTGCTGCAACTAAGT
>NZ_JAGJEF010000090.1:0-15775 GCF_018100875.1 Pseudoalteromonas sp. MMG012 | reverse complement strand
AATCGAAGCTGAACGAATCGAAGCCGAAAGAGTCGAAGCCGAAAGAGTCGAAGCTGAAAAAACAGCAAATATAGAAAAGCCAAAAAAAGAAGGCTTTTTTGCTCGCTTGAAAAAAGGCCTTTTGAAAACCAAGGTAAATCTTGGATCAGGTATTGCGTCAATATTTAAAGGCAAGAAAATTGATGACGATTTATTTGAAGAGCTAGAGACACAGTTACTAACAGCTGACCTAGGGGTGGATACCACTATGAAGCTGATAGATAGTTTGACTGATGCAGCAGATCGAAAGCAGCTACAAGATGGTGATGCTTTATATGAGCTGATGAAACAAGAAATGGCGGAAATGTTAAAAGAAGCAGAAAAGCCTCTTGATATCCCTAAAAATAAGAAACCGTTTGTTATATTAATGGTTGGTGTTAATGGTGTTGGTAAAACCACCACCATTGGTAAACTCGCTAAGCAATTTCAACAAGAAGGTAAGTCGGTGATGTTGGCCGCTGGTGATACGTTTAGAGCTGCGGCGGTAGAGCAATTACAAGTATGGGGAGAGCGCAACGATATCCCTGTTATTGCACAGCACACAGGAGCCGATAGCGCTTCAGTGGTCTTTGATGCTTTTCAAGCTGCACAAGCTCGTAATGTCGACGTATTAATAGCTGATACGGCAGGCCGTTTACAGAACAAAGATAACCTCATGCAAGAGCTTGAAAAAATAGCTCGAGTAATGAAAAAGTTAGATCCCGATGCACCACATGAAGTGATGCTAACAATTGACGCAGGAACGGGTCAAAACGCAATTAGTCAGGTTAATTTATTTAACCAAGCCGTCGGGTTGACCGGGATTGCACTCACAAAATTAGACGGAACTGCAAAAGGGGGGGTTATTTTTGCAGTTGCAGACAAGTTTCAAGTGCCTATTCGTTACATTGGGGTTGGTGAAGGTATTGATGATTTGCGCACATTTAAAAGTGATGACTTTATTGATGCGCTATTTAGTCAAGAAGATTAAAAGATCTAATGATCACGGGGAGCTTTTGCTCCCTTGTTTTGCTTTATAAAAACAATATAGAAAGCGAGCGAACCATGATTAAATTTGAGCAAGTCAGTAAAACCTACCCTGGTGGGCATCGCGCATTAGAAAAGGTGACATTTGAGCTAGCTCGCAATGAGCTGGCTTTTTTAACTGGCCACAGTGGAGCTGGCAAAAGTACATTACTCAAGTTGATAAGTGTTATGGAGCGGCCTTCTGCAGGACATGTCTATATCAATGGGGTCGACTTAAATGTGATAAATAATCGGCAAATACCTTTTGTAAGACGGGATATCGGCATCATCTTTCAAAATCATCGCCTGCTTGAGCGCTATAATGTATTTGACAATGTTGCTTTACCTTTGGTTATTGAAGGGATGCACCACAAACATATTGCAAAGCGTGTTCATGCCGCATTAGATAAAGTAGGTTTATTAGAAAAAATAAGGTGCCAGCCAAGTACTCTTTCCGGTGGTGAACAGCAACGAGTTGGTATTGCACGCGCGATTGTTAATTCCCCTCCACTTTTATTGGCTGATGAACCAACCGGAAATCTAGATCCAGAACTGTCTATGGAAATACTCCAGCTGTTTGAAGATTTTAACCGTCACGGTACTGCTGTATTAATCGCAACACATGATTTGGGTTTAATTGCGAGAATGAAGTACCGTAGCTTAACGTTAGATCATGGGCGCTTGATGCAAGACCCTTTGGCACAGGAACGGTTATGAGTTTATTGTTCAAAAGTCGAGATAAGCAAAGTAATACACAAAAAAAATCTTGGTTATTAGAGATGTATTTTTTTGTATTAATGATTATTCGCCAAGGCGTGCATAGTTTAGGTGAAATGTGGCGTACGCCAATCGCTTCATTAATGACAATACTCGTTTTGGGTTTAAGTTTGACCTTGCCGGCGACCTTGTATGTGGTTGTCAAAAATGTGCAGCAGGTCAGCAGCGGCTTTAATGATGCTGCTGAAATATCCTTATTTGTTAAAGAGTCAATGAATGAACAGCAAACGCAAACATTAGTAAAAAGGTTAGCACTATACCCAGAGATTGACAGTGTGAGTTATATCTCCAGCACGCAAGCTTTAGAGGAGTTTAAGCGTGTATCTGGTTTTGGCCACGCGTTGGATTATTTAGAGAGTAATCCACTGCCTAACGTCGTGCTCGTAACACCCACTAGTCGCCATAGAAAGCCACAAGCTGCGCAAAAATTGTTGGATAAACTCGAAACAGAACGAGAAATCGAATTTGGTAAACTTGATATTGAGTGGCTTGAGCGACTCAATGCATTGCTGAGTTTGTTGAAAGAAAGTGTTTTTACTGTGGGTCTATTGTTACTGAGTGCAGTTATATTAATTATTGGTAATACTATCAGACTGTCAATTATGGATAAAAAGGAAGAGATCCAAGTATTAAAATTGGTGGGAGCGACGAATACGTTTATTCATACCCCATTTATTTGGACTGGCGTATGGTATGGCGTTATTGGAGGTTTGGTTGCCTTTATTTGTGTTGTACTAATGCTTTGGTGGTTAGAATCCGCCGTAACGATGGTTGCAGGCGTATATCAAAGTAGCTATGTATTACAAGGGTTAGGAGGCCAAGAGTTGCTGGTTTTACTGGGTTTAGCAATTACGTTGGGTTTTAGTGGTTCATTTATTGCCGTTGCTAAATATATTAAAGAAATAGAGCCTGATCGAGTTTAGAGTGCCATTAAAGCGCGAATGGATAAAAGGTGGTTAGCGCTGTATTCGTCATTTAAAAGTCATAGTTTTGACTTATAGTGCATGAGAGGGCAAAGTTGCCCTGTTGTGAGCGTCTAGAAAATTCAATAATTTCAATGAACTATATTTATATTTTTTTTAGGCAATAAAAAGCTTGCTTTTTAAGTGAAAAACCTATTATATACACCTTAGCACTCTCAAGGAGAGACTGCTAATTTGAACTAAGATACTTATCACCGAGGTGAAAAATGAGTAAAGATTTATACGCAATGGCATTAATGTCTGGACAGCAAAGTGCAAGCATGGAAGGTTACTTACAAACCGTAAGTACAATACCTATGTTAGATGCTGAGCAGGAAAAAGTGTTAGCAACTCGCCTTCAGCAAGAAGGGGATTTGGAAGCTGCAAAACAGCTCATTGTGTCTCATTTACGATTCGTAGCGCATATTGCGAAAAGTTACTCGGGGTATGGCCTACCGCAGGCAGATCTCATTCAAGAAGGTAATATTGGCTTGATGAAAGCGGTAAAACGCTTTAACCCAGAAGTCGGGGTGCGTTTAGTCTCTTTTGCTGTGCATTGGATTAAGGCCGAAATACACGAATATGTGTTAAAGAATTGGCGTATTGTGAAAGTTGCAACAACAAAGGCGCAGCGTAAATTATTTTTCAATTTAAGAAAAAATAAAAAACGCTTAGGTTGGTTTAACCAAGATGAAGTGTCAACGGTTGCATCAGAGCTAGGTGTGAGTGAGAAAGAAGTCCGGGAAATGGAATCTCGTATGAGTGGTCAAGATATGGGATTTGATTTAACCAACGATGATAATGATGATGCTCCTGCTTCGAGCTTTTCTCCGGTACAGTATTTAACTGATTCTGCAAGTGATTTAGCGGAGGAAGTCGAGCAAGAACAGTGGAAAGAGCAGTCTCAAAATCGATTGTTCTCAGCGCTTAAGACACTAGATGAACGCTCGCAAGACATTGTTAGCGCACGTTGGTTAGCGGATGAAAAGGCAACGCTGCAAGAGTTAGCTGAAAAATATAGTGTGTCTGCCGAACGAGTTAGACAACTAGAAAAGTCTGCAATGAAAAAGCTACAAACTGCGATGAGCTGAGTATCAAGTTTGTAATAAACATAATGTATAAATACAGAAATGCCGCTTCCTAGCGGCATTTTGCTTTTATGTGCTTAGTAAAAATTTGAGCTTACAAGTGTTCGCTATTTTGATTATAATGCGTAGCAATATAAATGAGGAGCGCCTATTTTGTTAGTTTTATTGCGCATCATTGCGATGGCATTATTTATTATTTTAAGTGGTATTTTAGGGTTGTTGATGTGTTTGGTTAGGCCATTTCATCATAATAATGTGCATGTCATTGCTAGTTGGTTTGGGAAAATGTCATGTGTTATTGGTGTGAAGCTAGAAATAACACGTCATCCAGACAGTGAGCAAATAGGACCTGCTATATATGTTGCGAATCACCAGAATAACTATGATTTGTTCACATTGCCAGCAGCAGTACCGAGAAGTACAGTTAGCATGGGTAAAGAAAGTTTAAAGTGGATCCCATTTTTTGGCCAAATGTATTGGCTATCAGGCAATATTTTAATAAACCGAAGTAACCGTTCAAAGGCTATGGGGACATTGAGTAAGTCAGCACAGAAGATTAAGCAACAAAGGCTTTCAGTGTGGATGTTTCCAGAAGGCACTCGAAGCTATGGTCGTGGTCTACTGCCTTTTAAGACGGGCGCGTTTCATACTGCAATGAATGCAGATGTTCCTATTGTGCCAGTATGTATGAATACCACGCATAATTGTATTAAACTAAATCGTAGGGACAATGGTACAATATATATTGATATGTTAGCGCCGGTTTACCTTGATAAAGAAATCAGTGCTAGAGACCATGCTGGGGCAATTCAGGCATTAATGCAATCTAGAATTACCGAGCTTGATGCGAAAATGAGAGATAAAAATGGAAAATTGGCGCGAAATTAGCGAAGAAATTGTAGAGTCACTATTAGAGGATGGCTCATCAACCGATACTTTATATGAAGTTGAGCATCACTTTGTTTGCGAAGATTTTGATAAACTGGAAGCTGCTGCACTTGCTGCATTTAAGCTCGGCTATGACGTTGAAGAGCCTGCTGAATTAGAGTTAGAAGACGGTGGTAAGATTTGGGGCTTTGATGTTGTTGTGGAAGTTGAATTAGACGCCGATGTGATTATGGAAGATGTTGATAAATTGGCGGCGTTAGCGGTTGAACATAATATCGAATACGATGGTTGGGGAACGTACTTTCAAGAGTGATCAGTTTGAAGGCTAATTAAATACCAAAGAAAAGGAAGCGAGTGCTTCCTTTTTTGTTTTAAATAGTCGTCACTGATGTTTTGGGCTTGGTTTTAACTTAGCAACTAAGCTAAGTAAAAATCATTAAATATGGTGTAGATGATAGACTTTTTATAGTAAAAAGTGCTATTAATCACTTTTACTATTCAATAGTGCATTAATCCTAATATGCGGGTAACGCTTCCAATTACAGAGCTTCTACCAGGTATGTTTGTTGACAGTGTCAATAAGCAGCGCAGTGATGCGGGTATTAAAATCAAATCACGTGGTATGGTTAGAGATCAAGCTATTATTGCGAAGCTATTGGCTGAAGGTGTTTTAGAGCTCAATATAGACTTTGCGCAAAGTGATATTGAGATCCCGGCGAAATACCAACCACAGCCGATAGAATCGTCCCCACCAGCGCCTATATTTAAACCACCAGAGCAGACTAAACTGGCTCAACCTTCGACAAAGAAAGTCAGTAAGGCGATAGCACCGCTAACATTAGAAAAAGAGTTTGAACGTGCAAGCCAGCATTTTGAAATGCATAACCGAAAAATTCAATCTTTATATGGTGATGTGACTGCGGGCGGGAAAGTCGACATCAGCTTGATAAGTGATGTAAGCAAAGAAATAGTTCAATCAGTGTTGCGTAATAGCAATGCCATGGCAATATTAACTCGATTGAAAGATAAAGACGGTTATAACTGGCGTCATATGATCAATTGCACCATTTTAATTAGCGTGTTTGCAAAATACCTCGGGTTAAAAAATAGTGTTATTCAGCAGCTAGCGATGGGCGCTATGCTACATGATGTCGGTCATGCACGTTTACCACAAGGGCTAGTCAGTAAAGATTCAAAACTAACCGAGCTTGAGTATAAAGCGGTTAAAAAGCATGTGGTGCAATCGCTTGGGTTAATTAAAGGTGAAAAAGGGATCACACCGGTTATGATGGATGTGATTATTAATCACCATGAACGTGTTGATGGCAGCGGTTACCCAAGAAGGCTTCGCGGAGTTAAAGTGAGTAAAGCTGCGCGTATTATGGCCATTATTGACGTGTATGACGCGATGACATCTGATAGGCCTCATCAAATGAGTGAAGAGCCCGTTCATGCTCTTAGGTATTTATTGGCAAATAAAGAGCAATTTGACGCAGAGCTTGTACAGCGATTCATCAAGTGTATGGGGGTTCACCCCGTAGGGACAATCGTTAAGCTGACAAATGAACGCTTGGCATTAGTGTTAGAAGGTAATAAACAAGCACCAACCGCACCGAAAGTACGTGTTTTTTATAATACCAAACATATGCATCATATTACGGCAAAAGAATTGGATTTAAGTGATGCAGAACATGAGGTGAAAATTGTAGCGAGTGTGAGACCTCTAGATTATCAAATTAATTTATCCCGCCTGTTAAAAGAGCATCTGTTGGTTTAGATTTACTACAATGGCGTAGCCTCTGTTTGCGGGCTGACAATAAAGCGCCTGATAAGCAACTACTCATGAGAAGTAACCACACATAAGTCCCATCTTGCGTGTGAAAAGCAAAGCAGCAACATCCCAATGAAATAAGTGAAAATAGTATCGAAGCTAACCAGTAATGATTGATTGGGTTATCACACTCACCAGCATGGTTACATGCACAATAGTTTGCCTTGCAAAAACTAAATACACTGGCGCCTGAAAATAATAGTGCCGCAACTACGAGTATTATCATTGTTATCATTATTTAGTTCTCCATACTGAATCAAGCCTGAGCAAGAGTATACAAAGTTAAGGTGATTCGTCAATACAAATAAGAATTAATATCAATTGGGGGGGGTTGGTGAGTCATCCGATCTGTTCCTATATTTCATTATTTGCTGTTAAGTTGTGCAATTAGAAGCTTAATTTCCGTTAGTTTGAAGATTTTTGTTGTGAATTTAGGTAGGGTGTAGCCGATTATTTAGATGTCGGTACATAACCGGGTTTACAGATGGGATTGAAAATGACAGGATTTAAGAAAACTTTATTAGCATCGAGTGTGATGCTGTTATCTGGGCAAACATTTGCTGCAGCGTTTCAGTTGGCGGAGCAAAGTGTATCGGGTCTTGGGCGTGCATATGCAGGTGAAGCTTCGGTGGCTGATGATGCGTCGGTCGTGGCACGTAACCCTGCATTGATGAGTCAGTTTAAAGGGTCAAAAGTGAGTGTGGCTGCAATGTATGTTAAACCTGATGTTAGCTTGTTAGGCACTTCGACTAATAATGGGTTGAGCCCATCAGTGCTTGATAGTAACAGCATTGCGCCAAGCGCGATCGTACCTGCTGCATTTTATACGACAGATCTAGGAAATGACTGGTATGTTGGTGTTGGCTCATACTCCCAGTTTGGGCTTGCGACCGAATTTGCAGCCGATTATGCACCAGGTCAGCTCGCTGGCGAAACTGAGATTGTCACGATTAACACCAAATTAAGTGTTGCTTATCAGCTTAATGATGCTCTGACAGTTGCATTGGGTTTAAATCATGTCTACGCAGATGCAAAAATTTTGCGTACCTTTGGTGCATCACCAACGGCTATACCCACTGCAACAGAGGCAGTTAATTTAGAAGGGGATGATCATGCGTATGGTTGGGATGTGGGTTTTAGTTATCAATTAGACAAACACAATCGTTTTGGTGTGCATTATAGAAGTGAAACTGATGTGCGTTTTGAAGGAGAGTTTAGCAACCAGTTGCCAGCAGGTGCACCGTTTTATGGTACGCAAGGTCAAGCGCTGCCAGGCTTTGTTGAACTGACTTTACCCGCGATTGCTGAAGTGTCTGGTTCTCATCAAATTGATAAGCAAACGGCCTTACACTACAGTGTTGTATGGACTGGGTGGAGTAGCTTTAAAACCCTAGCGGCGCAAGTTGAGGGACGTGGCACCGTGTTTAGTAAAGATGAAAACTTCTCTAACTCACTGCGTTACGCTGTTGGTGGAGATTATCAATACAGCGAACATTTAAAGTTACGTGCCGGTATAGCTTATGATGAATCCCCTGCCGATCAGCATCATATGTCAATTTCTATTCCGGATACGGATAGAACCTGGTTTTCATTTGGTGGTGAATATCAATTAACAGCCAAGAGTAGTGTTGATATTGGGGTGAGTATACTACGGGGGAAAATACAGAACTTTGTAGAATCAGATAACCTAGGCCAACAGTGGGGTTTTGAATCAAAAGGGCACGCAACGGTCGTAGGTGTTCAGTACAATATGCACTTTTAATTAGAATCTTTGTTAAAAAGAAAAGGGCAGTATTCACTGCCCTTTTTTATTAAATTTAAGAATACAAAACGGTGGTTTTATAAACTTTCAATTTTTGTTTTTTGCTCTAACAGCTTACTTTTAGCATCAGAGAATTCAGCAAGCTTTTCTTTCTCTTTCGCTAACACAGCTTCAGGTGCATTATTTACAAACTTCTCATTCGCCAGTTTCTTTTCCACTTGCGCTAGGCCTTTTTCGGCTTTTTCAAGCTGTTTTGCAATACGTGCAAGTTCCGCTTCAACATCGATAAGGCCAGCCATTGGGATTAATATCTCTAGGTTACCAACAAATGCAGTTGCACACGCAGGGGCATCATCTGTATTTTCAAGTACAGTAAACTCTTCAAGCTTCGCAAGCGCACTTAAGAATGCTTTGTTTTGCTCTAGGCGGCGTAAATCTTCAGCATCTACTTTGGCCAGTAGAACACTTAATGGTTTGTTTGGACTAATGTCCATTTCACCACGAATGTTACGAATGGCCAGAATAAACTGTTTCACCCACTCCAAATCAGACATTGCTTGCGCATCTACTTGGCTTGCGTCAAATTCAGGGAAGCTTTGTAGCATGATGGTATTTGCTTCAATACCGGCCAGTGGTGCAACACGTTTCCAGATAGTTTCTGTAATGTATGGCATTAGTGGGTGCATTAAGCGTAGTAAACCTTCCAATACGGTGATCAGTGCATGGCGCGTACCACGTTGCTGTGCTTCATTCCCCTTAAATAAAACTGGTTTTGTGAGCTCTAAATACCAATCGCAGAATTGGTTCCATGTAAACTCATAAATGGTATTGGCAGCAAGGTCAAAACGGTAATTATCAAGGTGCTCAGTAAACGTTTGTACTGTATTTTGGAATTGACCCAAAATCCAGCGGTCGGCTAATGAGTATTCTTTTTCACCACCACTAAAACCACAGTCTTGCTCTTCGGTGTTCATTAACACGTAGCGGCTGGCATTCCACAACTTATTACAGAAATTACGATACCCTTCTAAACGGTTCATATCCCAATTGATATCACGGCCAGTTGATGCCATTGCCGCAAGGGTAAAGCGTAGCGCATCAGTACCGTGTGGCTCGATGCCATCGGCAAAGGTCTTACGGGTTGTTTTCTCAACTTTCGCAGCGACTTTTTCTTGCATTAAGTTACTGGTACGTTTGGTTACAAGGCTTTCTAAGTCGATGCCATCGATCATATCGAGAGGGTCCAGTACATTCCCTTTAGATTTTGACATTTTATCGCCATTTTCATCGCGAATAAGGCCAGTGACATAAACCGTTTTAAATGGGACTTGTGGTTTGCCATCGTCATCTTTAACAAAGTGCATGGTCATCATGATCATGCGGGCGACCCAGAAGAAAATAATATCAAAGCCAGTAACAAGTGTATCAGATGGATGGAATACTTT
This sequence comes from Pseudoalteromonas sp. MMG012, assembly GCF_018100875.1. Taxonomy (NCBI): domain Bacteria; kingdom Pseudomonadati; phylum Pseudomonadota; class Gammaproteobacteria; order Alteromonadales; family Pseudoalteromonadaceae; genus Pseudoalteromonas; species Pseudoalteromonas sp. MMG012. The sequence goes on along the minus strand of NZ_JAGJEF010000090.1, from coordinate 5,978 downwards.
TAAATCATCGGTATTTTGTGGCCAGCCTTGGGTTGAGAACGTCCATAAGGCAGATGAGAACCACGTATCAAGTACGTCTTCATCTTGAGTTAGAGCTACGTCGTCAGCAATATTATTGTCACGGCGAACTTCTGCTTCATCACGGCCAACAAACACATTACCTTCGGCGTCGTACCAAGCTGGAATACGGTGTCCCCACCAAAGTTGTCGTGAAATGCACCAATCTTGTACGTCGTTCATCCAAGAGAAATACATATTCTCGTACTGTTTAGGGACAAATTGAATGTCACCATTTTTTACAGCATCTTTTGCCGGTTCAGCAAGGGGGGCTACGCGTACATACCATTGATCTGTAAGCAGTGGTTCAATCACAACCCCTGAACGGTCGCCGTAAGGGACCGTTAGGCTGTGGTCGTCAATTTTTTCAAGTAAGCCAGCTTCTTCAAACTCAGCAATAATCTGTTTACGAGCATCAAAGCGATCAATACCTTGGAAGCGTTCAGGAATTGGCGCATCTAGTTCAAGTTCTTTACCATCAAACGTATAGCCTTCACCTGCGGTTAATACGGCCGCATCTTTATTAAATACGTTGATCATAGGTAGTTGATGACGTTTACCGACTTCATTATCATTGAAATCATGAGCAGGTGTGATTTTTACACAACCAGTGCCTTTTTCCATATCAGCATGTTCGTCAGCGACAATGATAATGCGACGATTTACAATCGGAAGTAAAATTTCTTTTCCGATTAAGTTTTGGTAGCGTTCGTCATCTGGGTTAACTGCAACTCCGGTATCGCCAAGCATTGTTTCAGGACGGGTGGTTGCCACAACAATATAATCTTTCCCATCGTGTGTTTTAACACCATCAGCCAGTGGGTAACGTAAGTTCCACATATGACCTTGCTTGTCTTTGTTTTCAACTTCTAAATCAGAAATTGCAGTATGTAGTTTTGGATCCCAATTTACTAGGCGTTTCCCACGGTAAATTAAATCTTCTTTATGCAAGCGAACGAAGACTTCTTTTACGGCTTCAGATAAGCCGTCATCCATCGTAAAACGCTCGCGCTCCCAATCAACTGAGGCGCCGAGACGACGAAGTTGCTTGGTGATTGTGCCACCTGATTGCTCTTTCCATTCCCAGATTTTGTTAATGAATTCGTCGCGCCCTAGGTCATGGCGAGTTTTCCCTTCTTCGGCTGCGAGTTTACGTTCAACAACCATTTGCGTTGCGATACCTGCGTGGTCTGTACCGACTTGCCATAAAGTATTATTGCCTTGCATACGCTTGTAACGCGTTAGAGTATCCATGATAGTGTCTTGGAATGCATGGCCCATATGCAGGCTACCCGTGACATTTGGTGGTGGGATCATAATTGAATATGCGTCACCCTTGCCAGATGGCTTAAAGTAGCCATTATCTTCCCAGTCTTGGTATAAAGACTGCTCTATATCTTGTGGATTATAGGTTTTATCCATTTCACAGAACCTTAATAAAATACTTTAGTTTTCAATTTCTTTGGTAGAAATATTGGCACCAAACTGACGTAAACTTTTAAATCGTTCACGAGCGGCTTGCTTGGCGGTTTGTTCAGCGGGTACAAAATCATACACCGTACTGAAGCGTCGAATAAAATTAGGTAGATGCGTCGCTAAATTGATCAATACCGCTCGTTTTCCTACGGGAGGTGTTTGACCTATTTCGACCGGAGCTCCGCTTTTTGGACCTTCACCTTGTAAATTGTGAGGCACAAAACTGTCGGGCTCAAAACACCACAAATGTTCATCAATAGCATGTGCATCATCAATCGAGTCGACATAAATAAATATGCGCTGCCCGGCACGATACTGTTTAGCCGCCGTTCGAGCGGCTAGATCAAAATGAGCCGGGCATGTTGCTCCCAGCTCATTATCATGCTTTAACACATAAAACTGTGCATTGATGGTCATGGCGTTGGCTTAATCTTAGGCACTTGGTGATGTTTTTTTATCATCAATTAGTGCGTTCAAAATAAAGCCGCATTTTGACACATAAAGCCAGCGCCATCAATCAAGCACAGAGGTTAATCCTGCTGTGCATCACTCACTTCAATACGGTTTAGCAAGTATTGAGTCAACATTGGGACTGGGCGGCCTGTTGCCCCTTTATTCTTTCCACTTCTCCATGCTGTGCCAGCAATGTCTAAATGCGCCCAATTATACTTTTTAGTAAATTTAGATAAGAAACATGCTGCTGTGATGGTGCCGGCTGCACGACCTCCTAAATTAGTAAAATCAGCAAATGGGCTGTCAAGTTGGTCTTGATAATCATCCCATAATGGCAGTTGCCACGCTCTGTCGCCGCTTTGCTCGCCGGCCTTAAGTAAGTCGTGGGCAAGTGGGTTATGGCTTGATAATAAGCCTGTTGCATGCGCACCTAGGGCGACAATACAGGCACCGGTCAATGTGGCAACGTCGATCACAATTTCAGGCTCAAACTTTTCTACATACGTCAGCGCATCACACAGAACTAAACGCCCTTCGGCATCAGTATTGAGCACTTCAACGGTTTGTCCTGACATGGTGGTGAGTATATCGCCAGGACGATAAGCATTTGAGCTCGGCATGTTTTCACAGCCGGCAAGAATACCGATTACGTTTATCGGAAGTTGCATTTCTACCAGTGAGCGCATTAAACCGATAACGCCTGCGGCACCGCCCATGTCGTATTTCATCTCATCCATCGCTTCGCCAGGCTTAAGTGAAATGCCGCCTGAATCGAAGGTAAGGCCTTTACCAACAAATACTATTGGAGCTTGTTCTTTATTACCACCAGAGTAGTTGATGACTGACATAACTGATTCATTGACACTACCACGGCCAACAGCCAGATATGAATGCATACCTAACGCTTCCATTTCCTTTTCGCCAAGGAGCTCAACAGAGACATTGTCAAATTCTTCAAGTGCTTTTGCTTGCTCACCCAAATAGCGCGGATTACAGATATTTGGTGGCATGTTCGCGACGTCTTTACATAGTTTTGCACCAGAGGCAATCGCTAAACCATGTTCAATCGCGGTTTCGCCGATGGTGAGTTCTCGTCTAGTCGGCACATTGAATACAATTTTGCGTAACGGGCGACGTAAATCAGTCTTCTTACTTTTTAATTGGTTAAAAGTATATAGGCAGTCCTGTGTTGTCTCAACTGCTTGGCGTACTTTCCAATAGGTATCTCTGCCTTTGACATGTTGTTCAGTCAAAAAGCATACGGCTTCCATTGAGCCTGTGTCATTTAGAGTATTGATGGTTTTAGAGATAATTTGTTTATATTGCTTATCGTCTAATTCTCGCTCTTTTCCACAGCCGACTAATAAGACGCGCTCGCTGAGGACATTGGGTACATGATGTAATAATAATACTTGTCCCGGTTTACCTTCTAAATCACCACGGCGTAGTAAGTTTGAAATGTAGCCATCACTGATTTTATCCAGCTGCTCACCGATTGGAGATAAGCGGCGTGGTTCATATACGCCAACAACAATGCATGCACTGCGTTGCTTTTCGGGGCTACCACTTTTAACGCTAAATTCCATTACGACTCCTGAGTCTATTGTTATGTCTTTTTGAACTTTATATGTCTTCTGCAATCAATACCATAAAAGCAGTATTATCTCTCGTGCGTCGGTATAAAAATTACGTTTGATGACATATAATAAAGTGACTAAAATAACCAGTTTACTCAAAATTTCCTACTATTCCAGTGAAACAAGACGTTTATAGGGGCAGGCATTGCTAATATTTCGTTATTTAACTGCTGAGGTGCTGAAATCGCAAGTTGCGGTGTTCCTCACATTAATGACCATTTTTGTATCTCAAAAGTTTGTGAGAATTTTAGGGGATGCGTCAGAAGGGGGGTTACCCTCGCAAATGGTGGCTGCGTTTTTACTCTTAAAATTACCACAATTGGCAGTGTATATTTTACCGCTGAGTTTATTTCTTGGCATTATTTTAGCCTATAGCCGTGTGTATGCCGACAGTGAAATGACGGTGCTGCGTGCGTGTGGCGTCAGTGAGTGGTACGTTGTAAGGATAACGCTTATTTCAAGTGTGGTGTTTGCGTTATTTGCAGGTTCTGTGAGTTTATACTTGGCGCCATGGGCCAGTGAAAAAGAATATCAATTAAAAGAGCAAGCGGATGCTGAATCAGGCTTATCAGCATTGAGGGCTGGGCGTTTTCAGCAAACGGGTAATGAAAAAGCGGTTGTCTTTGTTCACAATATTATTGATCAGGGGCGGGAATTGAATAGAGTTTTCGTTGCTCAAATGCCGGATAAAGACTCGAATCAAGCCGCACGAATAGTGTACGCACAAAAAGGGCAAGTGATTGAGCTGGAATCTGGTGAACAGCAGTTGTTATTAGATCAAGGCAAACGCTATGAAACAGATGGTCTCAGTCAGGCGTTAAGTAAAACTGAATTTGCCAGTTACCAAGTGCAAATACGTGAACAAGAAATAGAACATCAACGCCGAAAATTGGAAGCGATTCCATCGTTAACATTGTTGGAAATGGGTACGCCAGCAGCATTGGCGCAGTTTCAATTACGTTTATCGGTACCGATTTCAATTATATTGTTAACTTTAATGGCTGTACCATTGAGTGTTGTAAACCCTCGCCAAGGCAAGTTCGCCAAATTAGTACCTGCAATTTGTTTATATTTAGGGTATTTCATACTATTAAATGCAGGTAAATTTCTGGTTGCTGAAGGGAAAATACCGGCTACGGTGGGCCTCTGGTGGATCCACTTAAGTGCACTATTTATAGGCACCTATTTAATTGTGAAAGGGCGTCCAATGGGAGTTTGGATTAGATCACTGTTTGCAAGTAAGGAGCAGACAGCATAATGAAAACTTTAGATTGGTATTTAGGGCGAAGCATATTACAGACTACCAGCTTTGCATTGCTGGTATTTGTTGGTATTAACACTTTAATTAAATATATAGAGCAATTGAAGTCGGTGGGTCGCGGCAGCTACGATATGACAACAGCATTACTGTACACGCTATATAGTATGCCGTCAGATATTGTGGTTTTTTTCCCGATGGCAGCATTAATTGGTGGATTGATTGGGTTGGGCGCATTGGCATCGAGTAGTGAACTGGTAGTGATGCAAGCTGCCGGTATGTCACGATTGCAAATTATAGGGTCGGTAATGAAAACGGCTATTGTGTTGGCTTTATGCATGATGGCACTCGGTGAGTGGGGAGTTCCACAAGCAGAAAAGCAGGCCAAGCAGCTTAGAAATAATGCAATATACGGTGGCGAAGTATTTAATGCTCAAAAAGGCGTTTGGGCGAAAGATGGTAATAACTTTATTAGTATTGATAATATAGAGGCTTCTGGTGATCTTAAGAATGTAAGTATTTATCACTTTAATGACTCATTAGCACTAGAAAAAATAACACGCGTGGCACAAGCCTCCAGCGTACCTCAAGGTTGGCAATTTAATGGCATTGAAGAGGTGAGTATGGGGGAGTCTCAGATTCATACCGAATATAAAGAATCTATGTTGTATACCTCAGAGTTAACATCTGAAAAATTAGACGTGGTATCTGTCGAACCTGAATCATTATCGTTTAGTGGCTTATGGTCATACTTGTCTTATTTAAAACAAAATGAACAAGATACGAGTAGTTATGATTTAGCGCTTTGGCGCAAAATTATGCAGCCGCTTACTATAGCAGTGATGTTACTTGTGGCGTTATCGTTTATTTTTGGTCCATTACGTTCAGTGAGTATGGGAGCAAGAATTATTATGGGGGTTGTGACAGGGTTAATATTTCATTTGAGTAATGAAATATTTGGTCCAATCGTTATTGTTTATAATGTGCCGGCTATGCTTGGTGCAGCCATGCCTAGTATTATTTTTGTTTTAGTTGCTAGTTACTTATTACAACGAAAGCAGTAAAAAAGCAGGGCAAGAGCATGAAAAAAGGCTATG